>BNTV01000051.1 GCA_025996865.1 Bacteroidia bacterium | reverse complement strand
CATCGCCCTATCCACCCCAAATGAAGGGACAACCGGGCAGCGACGAACTGACTAAACAAGCCTTGGAAGAAGGCGTATCTCCCGGCGACCTGTTGAACAAGGCATTGGTTCCGGCGATGGAAAAAGTGGGACAAAAATTCAGCGAGAACAAGATATTTGTTCCGCAGATGTTGCTTTCCGCCAAAGCAATGGCGGCATCCATGCAACACCTCAAACCCTTTTTCCAGTCGGGCGAAGTGAAACGTAAAGGCACATTCATCATGGGTACGGTATTCGGCGACTTGCACGACATCGGTAAAAACCTGTGCTGCATGATGATTGAAGGCGCTGGATGGGAAGTGATAGACTTGGGCGTGGACGTGAAACCGGAAAAATTCGTTGCCGAACTGGACAATCATCCCGATGCTGTTGTAGGTCTGTCGGCTCTGCTGACCACCACGATGGTGAATATGGCGACTGTCATTAATTTCATTCGTGAAAAATACCCGCAGACCAAAGTGGCTATCGGCGGCGCACCCATCAATCACGATTTTGCTAAACAAATCAACGCAGACGTTTATACGAAAGACCCGCAGGGTTTGGTTGTCTGGTTGGATAAACTAATTGCATAACTCCAATGATGAGTACATTTACTCAATTCAACATTCCCTGCCGGGAGTTGGCAGTCGAACCGCAGGCTGCCGCTCCCATGCTGGGGTATGAGGGTGATTTGCCGGACGACATCACGGAGATGGTCAGGGAAGTAATGGACGAAACGGTCGATTGTTATGACATCCGGGGTGGATATTTGATTTTTGACAATCCTGATTTCGACAAAGACGGTTACAAACTTACGGTCGGCGAAACAACTTTCCAAATTGGAAAAATCATTTTCCAACAATTGAAACGCAGTTCGCAAATAGCCGCATTTGTCTGTACTGCCGGAGTAGGTATTGAACAATATTCGCGGGCGATGCTTGCAGGAAATGAACCGTTGAAGGGCTTTATTGCCGATATTCTGGGCGGAGTGGTGGTGGAAGCTGCCATTGACAAAATCCAACAGGAACTGAGCAATGATATGAAACCGAAAGGTTTGAATATCACCAACCGCTACAGTCCCGGCTATTGCGGCTGGCAAACAGGAGAACAACACAAACTATTTGCCATCCTGCCGGACACTTTGGGTATTCAATTGACGGAAAGCGCTTTGATGCAACCGGTTAAATCGGTTAGCGGCATCGTCGGTATCGGCGCAAATGTAAAGTTTAATCCCTATACCTGTCGGATTTGCGAAGCAACGCAATGTGTTTATCGGTTTAAAAAACATACGGAACCGGTGAATTAAGGAATGTAAGGGACATGAATCCATTGTCGAAATGTTGAATTCAGGGAATTGGCTTTTCGCGAAAATTCAACGCCTTTCATAGATTAGACGCCCGCGATCAGTTGGCGAAATACCGCGATTCGCACCTGTTTGCAGGACGTACTGATGTTCGCTACCTTTCCATCATTTTTATTGGCAAAGACAAATACGAAATTACAGAACTATTGTAAAAATCAAGGTTCAGACAATTCCCAATTCCCAATTATTATGTTTATCTTTGTGCTCATCAATTAATAATTGTGAGTCATGAAGAATTTACCGATAGGCATACAATCATTTGAAAAATTGCGCAGTGAAGATTTCCTATATGTGGACAAAACGAGAGAAATTTATCAACTTACAAGTTCAAATATTGTTTTTCTTTCTCGCCCGCGCCGTTTTGGGAAGTCGCTGCTTATAAGCACCTTGGCAGAACTTTACAAAGGCAGCCAATCGCTGTTTGAAGGACTTTATATCTACGATAAATGGGATTGGACACAGCAATATCCGGTAATACGGATAGACTGGACGAATCTTAAACATAAAAACAAGGAAGAGATAGAAACGGATATGATGGATTTTTTGCAGTCTGTTGCCACTATCAATGGTATCAGTCTGACCCGTCAATTTGCCTCCAGTCGCTTTTCGGAATTGATAGAATTATTACACCGCAAAACCGGTAAAAAAGTGGTGGTGCTTATTGACGAATACGACAAACCAATATTGGATTCTATGGGTCATCCGGAAGCAGCAAGTATCCGTGAATTTCTTCAAACATTTTACGTGGTGTTGAAAGGAGCTGACGACCATCTCAAATTTGTTTTTCTGACCGGTGTAACGAAAGCAGCAAAAGTGTCGATATTTTCGGTATTAAACAGTCCCGATGATATTACGCTAAACAAACAATTCGCATCCATCTGCGGCTATACGCAAGAAGAATTAGAACGTGATTTTTCGGAACATATCAGCGACACGGCAGTATGCTTGAATATGACTAAGGACGAATTACTTGAAAATATCCGTAAATGGTATAATGGTTATACTTGGGATGGGAAAACGCCGGTTTATAATCCGTTTTCTACTTTGTCATTTTTTCGCAATCAAGAGTTTTCCAATTATTGGTTTGAAACAGGTACGCCTACTTTTTTGATTAATCGTCTTAAAAAACAAGGGCTTGCCAAAATAGTATTAGAACCCGTCATTGTTGGGGCATCGGCTTTCAATAGTTACGATCCGGATGACTTGGAAGATATTCCTTTATTATTTCAAACCGGTTATTTGACTATCACAGGACAAAAACGAGTCGGCGTAGAGCCGGAATACACATTAGAAGTTCCTAATTTAGAGGTCAAAGAATCGTTGATGCGGCATTTATTAAACGCATATACCAACTATCCAATGTCACAAATGTTGGAACTTGTAAGGAATATGCTTCGGCAGATGTCCGAATGTGATGCCGACGGTTTACAAAACAGTTTGCGCATAATGCTTGCAGGCGTTCCATCTAAATTACGTCCGGCAAAATCAAGAAACAAAGACAAAGAGGAAAAAGAAGACATCGAAAGCGAAGCCCGATTCCACATCATGTTTCAAGTATGGATGACGCTGCTGGGTTTTGACATTCAAAGCGAAAAACCAACCAACAGGGGAATCATAGATGCAGTATTAAAATTACAAGGTATGGTTGTAGTAGTAGAATTGAAATATCATGCTACCACCAAACTTGAAACCCTGCTCGACCAAGCTATCGCTCAAATTTACGAGAAACGGTACTACGAACAATTTCTTGACCGAAAAGTTATTTTGTCAGGAATAGCATTCAACGGAAAAGATGTCAGTTGCCGAATAGAGCCGCTAAATTAAATCATTGGTTATGGAAACAAAGACATACAAAAGGTTGACTATCAAAGAGCCTTATAAGCGTGTAAACAAATATAAATATTAAAAATGAAAGTATTTGTGTGGGCTGTACTGCCCGTAATCTGTTTTTTGATGAGTTGTACACAACCGGATTTGACTGTTTACGATTTGCGTTGTGAAAACCTGATTGACCCTTTGAGCATTGACAGCAACTTGCCGTATTTAAGTTGGAAAAATCAATTCGGTAAGGGCGATAAACAGACCGCATGGCAGGTACTTGCGGCAACAGACCTCGCCTTGCTACAGGAAGACAAAGCCGACTTGTGGAATTCCGGCAAAGTTTCTTCGCCGGCTTCCGTAATGGTAAAATACGCCGGCAAATCGTTAGACAAACGCACATTGGTTTACTGGAAAGTCCGCGTATGGGACAATAGCGACAAACCTTCATCATGGAGTAACACCGCCTGTTTTGGTACCGGTTTGACGAATGCGGAATTGCAGGCCGCCGGTTACATTGGTTTGCCGAAAGAAGCCGGAAATCCGCAAAGTCCGTTCTTGCGCAAACAATTTGACTGGGACGGAAACGGACGCACTCTACTGTATGTTAATTCATTGGGATATCACGAAGTTTATATCAATGGTCTGAAAGTGGGCGACCAAGTACTCGCGCCTGCCGTGTCGCAGTTCAACAAACGCTCGCTGTATCTTACCTGTGATGTGACGTCGTACTTAGTCAAAGGCAACAACGATTTACTGATTTGGCTCGGAGAAGGCTGGTACCAACCCGGATTGCCCGGCGTGGTATATGAAGGCCCGTTGGTAAAGGCGCGTTTGGATGCTTACCAAAAAGGCGAATGGCATTCCCTTGTGCTTACAGACGAACATTGGCAAACGGCTGAAAGCGGCTATTCGTGGATTGGCAACGGTCGCCCACATCATTTCGGCGGAGAAAAGGTGGATGCCTCTTTGCTTCCCAACGATATGACGACCAAATCCTTAGACCGGTTACATTGGATACCTGCGGCAAAAATTGAGGCGCCCGCACATGCCGTTTCACCACAAATGAGCGAGTCTAACCGGATAACGGAAACTATTAAAGCGCAAAATATCAAACAAATAAATGATACCACATTTCTGGTGGATATGGGAACCACCCTGACCGGTTGGGCTACCATTCAATTTCCGCCACTGCAAAAAGGGCAAATAATTCATTTGAAATACGGTGACCATTTCGGTGCAAACGGTGAACTGGCTAATATGGGTCACGAAGACATCTATATTGCATCCGGCAAGAAAAACGAGACTTTTTGCAGTAAGTTCAATTACCATTCCTTTCAATACATTACCCTGTCCAATCTGAATGCTCCGCCTGCGCTTGACGCGATTACCGGAAGCCTGATACAGACCGGATACGGACAATCGTCCTCGTTTCAATGTTCCGATTCCGATTTGAATGCCATTCACGATATGGTGCGTCATGCCTTGCGTAACCTGAGCCTCGGCGGTTATTTAGTCGATTGTTCACACATTGAACGGTTAGGCTATGGCGGCGATGGCAACGCTTCTACCGAAACGGCGCAAACGATGTTCAACCTGTCGCCCATGTATGCCAACTGGATGCAGGCTTGGGCGGACTGTATCCGTGAGGACGGAGGTATGCCGCACACCGCACCCAACCCCTATCCTGCCGGAGGAGGCCCTTATTGGTGTGGCTTCATCATCACGGCATCGTGGCGAACTTACGTGAATTACGGCGATACCCGCCTGTTGGAACGTTATTATCCGCAAATGCAGTTATGGCTGAGTTATGTGGACAAATATTCCGTCAATGGACTATTGAAACCTTGGCCTGAAACGGATTACCGCACCTGGTACCTCGGCGACTGGGCTTCTCCCGGAGGCGTTGACCAGAGAAATCCGCAATCCATTGATGTGGTGAACAATAGTTTTATTTGCGTATGTTACGAAAAGATGGAGAAAATCGCTAAACTGCTTGGAAAAGAAGATGATGCAAAAAAATATGCAGAAATCGCACAACAATGGCGGCAACGGGTACAGGAGCAATATTATTCGGCAGATAAGGGCATCTACGCCACCGGTTCGCAGATAGACCTTGCTTATCCCATGCTTGCCTGCATAACGCCGGATTCATTGCTTTCGATAGTGACCGAAAATCTTTTTGCCGAAACGGAACAAAACCGGACAGGACATATCGCCTGCGGATTGGCAGGTATTCCCGTAATTACGGAGTGGGCGGTAAAGAATCATCAGCCGGATTGGATTTATTCCATGCTGAAAAAACGGGATTACCCGGGTTATCTCTATATGATTGACAACGGCGCAAGCTCTACATGGGAACACTGGAACGGCGAACGCAGCCGGATTCACAACTGTTACAACGGTATCGGTTCATGGTTTTATCAGGCTGTGGGCGGCATCCGTCCCGACGAAAATGAGGCGGGATACCGCAAAATATGGATAGACCCGCAGATACCGGCAGGCCTAACCTGGGCAAAAACAAGCAAAGAAACGCCATACGGAAAGGTAGCCGTAGATTGGGCATTGAAAAATGGTGCGTTGGAATTAGAAGTAACCATACCGCCGGGAAGTACCGGCCATGTAGTTTTGCCCGAAAAATCCACAGGATACATACTGGATGGAAAAAAGATGGAAAAGAAAGGTCAAACGGTAGTGATAGAAAGCGGAACATACCGATTGACAATCATGTAAGGATTCAACCATTAATTCGCATAAATAATTAATTAATATATCCGGAAGTGTTATGCTATTGATGCTTCTGGATATAAAGTAAAAATCAGTACAATGTATAAATACCTGCGAAGAGGTACAAATACAGCTTATATAGGATGGCGTTTCTTTGCAGATAATATCTTGGAAATATCTTTTCAACATAAATAGGTAGAATACGCAAAAAAAATGATGGAATACCTGTCGAAAAAGCAGTTGTCCGAATTCAATCAATCTTGGAATCATTTGATGTATATCAGTTTTTACGGGGGGAACCAATGATGAACATACCGCTTGTTAAAAGTGTAATTAAAGCAGGTAAAATTAACGGGAATATCCGGCATAGGGCTTATGCTTTTATCGTGTTTAGACAATAATCAACAAGACTGGGATGAAATGTTTTTAATATCCTAATATCACTACTTGTCACTCGTCACTTTTCACTTTTAATAATCTCAATCGCTTTTTCCAACACTTCATCTCTTCCTTCTTTAATCCCTTTAATAGTAGGTTTTACCACAATATCCGGAACAATGCCGACTCGTTGGGTTTGCCTGCCATCCGGATAATAAACGCCAATACCTGAAATAAAAGTACTTAATCCTCCGGGAAGTAATATTTTTGAAACATTTCCGTCTGCACCCGCAGTTTGGCTGCCGATAACCGTAGTATTATCCCCTGTCCTAAATGCCATTGATTGATATTCTGCTGAACTTTGAGTGTTTTCATTAACAATCACAACTAATTTTCCCTTATAAGTTTCATCGGATACAGGTATTTCAAGAGATGAAGCAAAAGTAAATTCTCCAGGATTGTTTGGATTTCCTATGGTGAATTTTACAAATGGCACAGGTTTTGAAACAAAATAGGGAGCCAATGTAAACGGAGTAAACGCAGATGGATAATTACGAATATCAATGATAATCCCTTTGGTATTCATAAATTCTTTTTTTATATTCGGGATATCTTCATCTTTTATGGTTTTCAATGTCACATATCCAATGTTATTACCGATGAAATGATAACTTTTAGTATTAGTGGAATTTTTTTTGGAAATATATTGATATAAGCTCTGAGGGCTTTCTAAAGAAATATTTTTTTGTATTATTTGGTTTGACGAAATATAGATGACAGGAAGAGTGTGTTTATTGGAGCGTAATAAATTCATTGCAATGTCTCTCATTTGTGCAGCTTCATTTGATGCCGGATAGTATTTTTTAATACTGTCAACTATAAGCTCAACCGGTACTTTATCAATATGGGTAACGATATCACCTATTTTCAATCCTGTCCGATTTTCTTTCTCGGCTTTAGATAATTTACTATCCAGGTAATAATCTGTTACTACCCATTTATTTTCAATAAACTGAACTTTAACCGGAGCTACCCAGCTTCCTCTCATTGATTCTATCTGGTTAAATCCCGTTAAAAAGGCATGCGAATCACAGATTTCTCCTAAAAGTTGAGCAGTAGTTAATTCATAATCTAATCTCGTTTCTGTTAAAACAAACTTGGGAATATATTCTTTGAGAACTTCATTCCAGTTTTTATCTGTAAGATATTTATTAGGATAAAAGTATTGTATCATATTCCAGTATCGATACAGAGCCAATAACCGGAATCCGGCATCGGGGTAAGAGATATTGGAATATGGATTTTCATTGGTAAAATCGGGATTGCCAATGCCAGGCATCATTTTGATATAATAGTGTTTTCCCTGATTTTTGTTTTTGTAAATTTTCCGAATTTTCGTTTTCAAATCACTATTCATATCGCTCTTTTCTACCCATGAAAAATCGGGTTTTAAGTAAGCATCCGATGGTGTTTCCTTGCAGATTGTACAAACAGGGATTTTGCCGTATTTGTTTATCCAGTCAAGAAGCGTTTTGTCTCTTTCCGTAATATTTTCCGCGTTAAGAAATGCCGGAAGAATGCGGAATAATTCGTAATCCCAATTATATTTTCCTTTTCCAACTTCAGGGTGATGATACTTCAAAAAGCCCCACATTTTTCCTAATAATTCCAAATCATTGATTTTTTGTTCATTCAATTCAGGGAAAACAATATTTGAACCTTTATCAAATGTAATATCATTTTTTGCATTTTCCGAAAATGGTTGGTAAAGTTTTGCTTTACTAATATCTTTCCCGTCAATGGTGATTTTCAAATTGTCCAACCATATTTTACCTTTTCCTGCTAACAAGCCGCCAAAGGCAATTTGGGAAGTATTTTCAGGATTCATATCTAAGGTAATTTCATACTCTTTCCAGTCGGTTGTTCCGGTAATACCCCTCTGCTGCATATTGTCGAAATTTATTCCATTTTGGCCGTATAGCGCATCAATACGCATCCCCAGTCCGGCATAGCCATCTTTAACATTTTGGGTTTTAATGTATCCGGATAAGGTTATCTGTTTCCCATCGTAATTGGGAATCTCAAGCAGCAGGGTTTGGAAACAGGCAGAATCACTCTTGGATTCTATGGTAATTGAATATTTTCCCGATTTAACATTTACGGAATCTAACGATATTGAATAATTTGAATCTTGCTGAATTTCATGCCATCCTTTTGGCATTCCGTTCTCCACTTTTTCAAAATCCAGATTCAACTGAGATTTCTTTTCCTCTTTTCGTCCGCGTACGCACGCGAACAATATAATTAAGAAAATAATAATAATAAAATATTTTCTTTTCATACTTTATGTATTTGTTATTTTTGGTGTAAAGATAAATAATTTGTCGCATAAATTCTTTACAAAATTTGTATTTATTTTTAACTTTGCATCTGTTATCGCATCAAGAACAATTTTGGTGTATTTTGAACGAACTATTGTTTAATAAAAAGAATTTATGAAAAAATATATTATTTTTTTGATTCCGGCATTTCTGTTGTTTGTTTTGTGTCAAAACAGTAACAAAAAAGCAGAAACCGTACAGGTATTTCCTTTGGATACCATTCCTATGTACTACAGCCATCAATACCCTACATTTTGCCTGCCTATTCTGGATGGCATTGTGAATGATTCTCTGCATCTTAAAGTATTTTTTGATACAGGCTCTGGGGGTAATTATTTTAACATTCCTGAACGTTTTAAAAACTTATTCGATAGCGACAGCGCTTCCGTACAAATCGGGAAATTCAAAAAACGAATGGGTATTGATTATTGGGGAAGCAATCAAAAGAGTATTATTAATATTGTAGGAGAAAATACAATTATGGTAGGTTGGCAGTTTTTTGAAAATAAAATAATTGAATTTAATTTTCAAAATCAGCATATTCTGGTGTATAACGAACTCCCGGATGTTTCAGCATATTCAAAAACTAAAATAACATTATTCCGCGACACTCATATTGTAATTCCTGTACAAGTTGTATTACAGGGAAAAACAATACAAGATACCTTCAATATTGATACAGGATGTAATGAATATATGGTATTAATTACAAAGCACATTGAAAAACAGGGAATAGATACGGTAAATGCCTATCACAAAAGAACAGCGGTAAGTGGGGGGCAAGTCCCAAATTTTTTGCTACCTGCTGATACCATTAAAATTGGGGACTTGTATGTAGCCAATCAAAATATGCGGATTTCATTTGTTAATCACCCAACAGGAGGCTTATTAGGCACCAGAACGATGGAGAATTTCATTGTTATGCTGGATTTGATAAACTATGATTTATATTTGAAAAAAATTGAAAATTAAAGCATTATGGAAAACTATCAATTAAGCAAGTATAATATTTTCAGAAGGAAAAAAGAAAAAACGATGGGTGGAATACTTGTATAGGCTGTATTACATACGATACGCCTGATCATCATTGCGATCTCCCCACAATAAACGATTCTGTTTTTCGTTTTGTAAATACATCTGTAATGATTTTTAATAAAATATAACGATGAAAGTTATAAAATATTTTGGAGGTTTTATTTTGATGTCAAAAACTTTTGTTTAAGTGGAAAAAGCATTTGCATTGCATTATTTCCTGGGGTCATGGTTTGAACAGCTTGTAAATTAAATCCTGTTGCGGAGATGAAGCGTAATTTTTATAATAATCCCATCGCGACATCACACTCGAAACATAATCAACCGTCTCTTTCCCACGCAGATAACCGGCTCTGCAAACCGAGTCGTTATAATATTCCGGTTGACTCTTCAAGAGAAGATAAGGTTCTACGTCCTCCCAATTTTCCGAATCTTTACCGTATTTTCCGGCAAGCGCTTGTGCATCCAAAACATGCACCTGGCCTGCATTGTAAGCGCTGAGGACATATTTTATGCGTTCTTCGCTATTTTCAATACTGGAAAAATATTTTTCCAGTTTTACGAGCAATTTACATGCCGCTTTAATATTTTGTTCGGGGTCATACAATTCGTCACCCGAAACGCCGAGGGCTTGGGCTGTGAGCGGCATCAACCCCATCAAGCCGGAAGCTCCTTTCCATGAAACGCTGTTGGTGAGGAAATTGGATTCCTGCCAAGAAATCGAGGCCAGCAATCGCCAGTCATAACCATATTGTTTGGCGTATTTCTTGAAAAACTCATCGAATTGGGAAATCTGACCTTTCTTCAATACCGGGTTGGTTCCGTCAAACGCCTTACTCATTTCGAAATACCTTTTGTTAATCTCCGCCAATTTCGGATTGTTCTTATTCCTTTCGAACCATTGATTGACGGCTTCCGCCAATTCGGGCATTGTGTTCCGCACCGCCCAGGAAGAACGTTGCGGATGTCCTACGACCAAAGAAATATTGATATTTTTGAAATACGTTTTATTCAGTTTTGCTAAATCAATGTCGCTCACCGTATAAGATATTTTTCCATGGGAAACCATTTCGATTAAATCTTCCGTAGTGATGGTATCTTTGTCAATGGTTCGGATTTGGATTCCTCCGCCCAGTTCATCGTTCAGGTTCATCATGCGGCGGTAGTATTTACTGTCATGGATAAGCAGGACTTCTTTTCCGATCAAATCTACAACATCCTCCAAAATCGTGTCTTTCCGGTTTGCCCGTTGAATTAAAACCTGTTCGTTAATGACTTCCCGGCCGCAATAAATCAACTGCTTTTTTCCTTCTTTGGTTATGGGAATGTTGTAGGCAATCAGGTCGCCTTCGCCGTTTTCGAGCATTTCAGCCAGTTTGGTTTCATTATCCGCCAACTTGATGTTTATCTGAAGGTTATTACTTTCAGCAAAATCATTCAATAATTCATATTCATATCCTTTGGGTTCGCCCTTATAAATGAAATAAGACATGGAGCCGGGCAGAGTAAGAACATTAAGTTCTTGTTTTTCAATGATTTGTTGAAAATCATTGAATTCATCGGACAATTGATTTTGATGCTTCTCTTTATAGAAATAACCGACCCCAACAAGTGAATAAAGCAAGATAAGAACAGGGATAAAGAACGGTATCCTTATTCCGAATAATTGTATTTGTTTTTTTATCAAGTTTTTACATTCCATAAACAAGCGTGTCCAGAATAATCGGAATATCTCCTGTTTTCACACCGGCATTCAGTAAATCGGGAACATCGGCGACAAAAGATTCTGCAAATTTTTCGAACGAATTTTCATTGCTGTTCAGCGCCGATTTATACAGTTCCAGCGCTTCCCTGTTATTTCCCATCGCCAGACAGGTATGTCCGGCGTTGAGATAGTCAATGGCATTCGGATTACTGCTGATTATTTTTTGGAAGTAATCCAGGGCTTGTTCGTATTTACCGTTCAGGAAAGAACACCAAGCGATTGGACGCCAGGCTTTTTCCTTGTTATTCGTTAAGTATTCCACTTTGAAATAATGTTTCAAAGCTTCCGTATAATTCTTTAATTCCAAGTAACAGTGGCCGATGCTAAGCTGTATGGATAAATTATCGGGATTCAATTGTTCCGCTTTCCGGTAATAAGACAAGGCTTCCTGCGGTTGTTTCAAAGCCCGGTAACAATAAGCTAATTTCTTGATTGTCCAGGAATTATTCGAATTCAATAATTCCGCTTTCAGGTAACTGTCCAAAGCTTCTTCCAATTTTCCCATCATTTGCAGGCAGTAGCCTTTTTTCTGCAAAAGGGTTTCGTTATTTATATCTTTCTGTAACAGTATATTAAATATATCAATCGCTTCTTCGAAATAATTCCGGTGAAAATAATATTCTCCGATAATTGTCAGGCTTTCCGAATCGGAAATAAAACCGGCGATGGAAGGAACTTGATAAAATTCGGGTTTCATTGCGAAAATATCTTCGATATTTTGGCGTCTCGGAAACAATTTGTAGTAGCGGTACAAATCTTGAATGAACTGTCTCGCAATCGGATGGATTTTCCCGGATTCCGAGCCGGGCAATTCTTCTTTCATCATTTCCTTGATGGCTGAAGATTCCGAAGAAAACTGTCCCATCATCATTTTACGATAGCTCTCAGGCATTTGGGCAATGCTGAAATAGAACGAATATTTGTCGGAATTACAGAGTAAAGACGAGCTGAGCAGAAGTTTGGCAAATCCGTCTAATTCTTTATTTATCTCACTTTGTACCGGTGGAACAAACAAGGCGAACCAATGCTGTATTTCGTTGAAAAAAGGGAAATTCTTCAAATGGAGAAAGGATGAGTGCATCACATCGGCGCCTTCCAGTTGTAATTCGGTAAATTCCTGTAAACGGTCGCCCAAACCCGATTCTTCGATTAAGTTTTGCCATTCGGGATTTTTTTCGTCGATGCCGGTTTCACCGAATAAATCATCCATCCGTATTTTTTTATTGAGTAAAGGATTGATTTTCATCATGCCGGGAATAATTTCTTCTTTCATGATGCGGGTAATTTTTTCGGTTTCCCTACTCAGGATAAATTGAAGGATAATAGAACGGACATTATTGATAAACTGTTTATTATCGGAAAGATGCTGCAAGCGGTTGCTGATATTCGGATAGAGATACAGCCGCTTGTCGTAACGACGGAGAAACAACAAAATGCCCGTCAAAGCCCTTTGGCGAATTTCTTCGTTTGGATTTTCACAAATATCAAGCAGAAGATTAATTTTTCGTTCATCAAATAATTCTTCCAGACTTAATATCAAAGCAGAAACGATTAAGTTCAGTAAAGTATTCTGGTTAAGCTCATTGTACAAAATATCCGCCCATGTTTTTTCTTCATCGGCGCTCCATAAATTGCTTATCCAAATATTGCGGAATACCCTGCCTTCGATTAATTCTCTTTCTTTTTCAATGGATTGCAGGTTTTTATTTTTTTCTTCGCCTTCATCCAGCAAGTCGTTCAACGTGATTTTGCCGGTTAAGTCATTGATGGATTCGACAAGTTGGTTTGCCGTTTCGGAAGGAGAATTCAGGAGGGCTTTCCTGACATCGTAAGTATATGACCATGAATGAGTTGTCTTGATTTCCAAAATCGTTTGGTCGGCAACTTGATAAACTGAACGAAACAAATCATGATAAATTTTTTCCTGTTGAGGGTCTTTCACGCCGTTGGTCAAATAGCGAAGCATCATTTTATAATTGTCCTCCAATTCGTTAAGTCTTTCTTTTAATTGCCAGTTGGAAAGGTTTGCCAAAAGGAAAGTCAGTATTTCGAAAGACTGTTTGAGTCTTTTTTGGTCTAAAGACTCCGAAATTTTGGAAAAATACGACTTCATTTCTTGGAAATTTGACCACATAATCTTACTGTTTTGGGAGCAAAGATAAAAAAAATTATGATTATCCGCAATCATACCACAAAGTTATCAATTGAGAACATCTCAACAGTTGCAGTCCGTCATTGCGAGACCCCAATAAACGTGTTTATTGGGGCCTCGCAATGACGAGTAGTATAGATATATCAATAAAAACAAGGAATATTTGGTCATTATTATAGATATAACTATATTTGCAATGAAAAATAAACGAGTATGTATAATGAATTGTATGAAAAAGCAGGCTCCGAACTCATTCGTGAGTTAGGTTTTCGGTATAAAGATTATCGGAAACGGATGAAATATACCCAAAAAACGGTTGCCGAGAAGTCCGGTTTGAGTATATTTACCGTCAGTTCTTTTGAAAACGGCTCTTTCACAGGCGTTACCCTGGCTAATTTTATCAAATTACTTCGGGCAATTGATCATTTGGAAGAAATTGAAAAACTGTTGCCCGAACTGCCTGAAAGTCCGCGGGCATTATTCAATAAACGGTCTAAGAAATAAAGGATTATGGAAACAAATGTTGTAAAGGTAAAACTGTGGGGCATGACAGTGGGCTATCTTGCCTGGGATAAAAAAGCGGACATAGCTACTTTTGAATATGAACCATCATTTTTGAAAAAGGGATTGGATATTGCTCCCATAATCATGTCGGTTTATTCCCCACGAAGTCAAAATCATATTTCTTGGTTGGGCGATAAGGACAAACCGTATCAGGGACTTCCCCCCGCTATTGCAGATTCTTTGCCCGACAAATGGGGTAATTCTTTGTTTAAGGCGTGGTTGCGGGATAATAATATACCTTCCGGGAAAACTACTCCCATAGACCATCTTTCATTTATCGGCAGTCGAGCCATGGGAGCGCTTGAATTTGAGCCGGCGCAAAAATTGGGTAACGCGTCATCTTTTTCGGTTGATGTACAGCGTTTGTATGAGTTTTCGAAACAAGTTTTGAGCGAACAGGCAAGCACTGTGCTGAATCGTGAAAACGCTATTCTATGGCAGGACTTGATTAGAATCAGTTCTTCGCCCGGCGGCAAACGACCGAAAGCGATTGTGGCAATCAATAAAAATACGGGGGAAGTTATATCGGGGCAAGGAATGATCCCCGAAGGCTACGAGCATTTTATTCTCAAATATGATGACAATTCCACTTATCCTTATGCTAAATTGGAGTATGTTTATTATGAAATGGCTTTGGCGGCAGGAATAACAATGATGCCATCGGAATTACGCGCTTACGGAAACATAACGCATTTTCTTACTCGCCGATTCGACAGGAAAGGCAACGAGCGGATTCATACGCAAACCTTGGCGGCGATGTCGCCTGCAAGTGACAGTTATGAAGATATTTTTTCCGTTATCAGACGATTGAAATTGCCTTATGAAGACAGTCGGCAACAATTTCTCCGGATGGTATTCAACATCGTCTCACGCAATGTGGATGATCATTCCAAAAATTTTACATTCTGTATGTCTCCTGAGGGCGTGTGGCGTTTGTCGCCCGCTTATGATTTGACATACAGCATTGACCTTTCCGCACCGGCTTACGCAAACAGACATTCTTTGACCGTAAACGGCAAAAACGAAAGTATTACAAGGGAAGACCTAAAAACGATAGCCCTAAACAATGATATTCAGAATTACAATACATTAATTGACGAAGTATTGGCTTCTGCCGAACAGTTTGACAGATTAACCGCAACGGTCGATATGGATAAATCTTTAGTGGGAAAAATATATGCTTCTTTTAATTTCTTTTGATTTATGAAATTCTTGTACTGAAAAAAGTAAGAACTCGTGTCATGTTCATGCTCTTTGGTGCAAGTTTTGCATGCTCGTTTCATGTTTCCCCTAACAAAAGATATAAAGGAAATTTATTTTTCCAAAAAAAATTCAAAAAACTCATTGTCGTGTTAAAACATTTTGTTATTTTTGTCGTTTAAAAGAGAAAAAACCTGAATTTTACGATGGCAAATGTAAAAAAATATATATTAAACCCGATAGTCGTTCTATTATGTACATTGGTTTTTGCATCATGCAAAGATACAAATTCTTATACGATTAATGGAAACATAAAAGGCATTGGAAGCCCTGGCTTATACATAGTTACACGCACAGATTCTGCCGCCCGGGTAGATACTATTCAATCAAAAGCAGGCAAATTCAAGTTTAAAGGCGAATCCGAAAGCCTTCAACCGGTGGTCGTTTATATGGAAAAAGGGAATGTTTGGGTAACCGTTTGGGTTAAAAACGGGGAAAATATTACGCTTACCGGGGATGCGAATTATCCTGAATTAATCCTGGCTGAGGGTGGTAAAATCAACGATTTATTGTCTGATTTTAAAACCGAACATAAAAATTCAATCAAGGAAAAAGGTGATTTAAGGGATAAGATTCTGACCAATTCCAAAGAAAACAATGTTACGGGCGCTGAAATTGCAAATGTTCAATTTTTGTCCCAAATAAAAAATATTGACCAGTCATTGAAAGGTCATGTAATGGATTTTATCGCATCGCATCCGTCTTCCATTGCCAGTTTGGTATTGATTCAGGACTTTTTACTGGATATAGAAAACGCATCCGATATTCAGCCTGCTCTTTCTTTGATCAGCGGCGAAGCCAAGGAAAACGACCTGTTTGCCAAATTGCAGACCTGGAGCATGAAAGACCGGCAAACGGAAGTTGGAAGTCCGGCGCCTGATTTCAATTTGTTGAGCACAAAAAATGATACTATCCGATTGGAGACTTTCAAAAACAAATATCTTTTGCTGACATTTGCCGCTTCCTGGTCTCAATTCTGCGAACCGGATTATCCTGAATGGTTGGCTATCCGGAAGGCTTATCCGGAAAAGGAATTGGGTATGTTAACAATTTCATTGGATGAGAACAAGTCCGATTGGGAAAAATTAGTAAAAGAGAAAGGTTTTACTTGGGCACAGGTGATAGAAAATGCAGGTTGGTCTTCTGCGGCGGTTTCATTATATAATGTTTCTGAAATTCCCTGTAATTATTTGATTGATAAAGATAATAAAATCATCGGTTCAAAAATTCCGATTGATAGCATTCAATCGATCTTAACAGATACACTAAAGCTAAAAACTAAAAATTGAAAATGCTTATGAGTTAAGTAGTAAGAGTTAAAAACTAAAAAACTAAAACTGTGCTATGTTAGTAAAGGTCTATGCAGCAGCCCTTCAGGGTATTCATGCCAATATTATTACGATTGAAGTCAATTGTAGTAAGGGCATTAAATTTTTTTTGGTGGGACTTCCCGATGTCAGTATCAAGGAATCGCATGAGCGAATCACTTCCGCATTGGGTGTAATAGGATTGAAATTTCCTCGTAAACAGATTGTTATCAATATGGCTCCGGCCGATATCCGAAAGGAAGGCGCCGCGTATGATTTGCCCTTGGCTATTGGTGTTTTAGCCGGAGCGGAGAAAATCAAAGCTGACAAAATCGGGGATTATCTGATGATGGGAGAATTATCGCTTGATGGCAGTCTGAAATCAATTAAAGGCGTTTTGCCGATTGCCATTAAGGCGCAGGAAAGCGGTTTCAAAGGCATCATTCTTCCGGCTTGTAATGCGCGGGAAGCCGCAGTAGTGCAAGGTTTGGAAGTTTATGGAGTGGAAAATCTCTCAGACGTAATCGATTTTTTCAATGGTAAGAAAGAATTAACCGGGACAATCGTGGATCCGCATAAGGAATTTTATGACAATCAAACGAAAATTGATTGGGATTTTTCGGAAGTCAAAGGGCAGGAAGGCGCTAAACGTGCGGTTGAGGTGGCTTGTGCCGGCGGGCATAACATTCTCCTCGTCGGCAGTCCCGGATCCGGGAAAAGCATGTTATCCAAACGAATACCGTCCATTCTTCCCCCTCTGACTTTGAGTGAAAGTTTGGAAACGACCAAAATTCATTCGGTTGCCGGGAAAATCAATCACAACGGTTCGCTGATTGCCGTGCGTCCGTTCCGGAGTCCGCATCACTCCATATCTATGGTGGCGATGGTTGGCGGCGGTTCGTATCCCCAACCGGGAGAAATCAGTCTTGCGCACAATGGCGTTTTGTTTTTGGACGAGATGGCGGAATTTACCCGCGGCGTTCTGGAAGTCCTGCGCCAACCTTTGGAAGATCGGAAAATTACCATTTCACGCGCTAAATTCTCAATTGATTATCCGGCGGGATTTATGTTGGTGGCATCCATGAATCCTTGTCCCTGTGGAAATTTCAACAATCCGAACAAAGCCTGTGTCTGTTCTTCCGAACAGGTTCGGAAATACCTGAATCGCATATCGGGACCCTTAATGGATCGGATTGATATTCAGATGGAAATAGTACCTGTTCCGTTTGAGGATATTTCGGATATTCGACCGGCCGAGTCGAGTGAGTGCATCCGCAAGCGGGTAATCCGTGCGCGAAAAATTCAGGAAGAACGTTTTTCCGGAGAAGATGGTATTTATTGTAACGCTCAAATGCACACTCGTTTGCTTCATCAGCACGCTCAACCGGACGCTTCCGGTTTAACCCGTTTAAAAGATGCGATGGAACGGCTCAATCTCTCTGCGCGGGCTTATGACCGTATTTTGCGGGTTGCGCGTACCATTGCGGATTTGGAGGGTTCGGAAAGAGTGCAGGTTGGACATATTGCCGAGTCGATTAGTTACCGGAATCTGGATCGGGAGAATTGGGTTGAGAATGGGTTTTAATAAAAGCTGCCATTGCCAAAGCCTCTCCTTCCGCACCACTTGTCGTGACGACGGAGACCATTCTTCGTCCTTCTACGTATTTTCCGGTCTATTGACTAAGGCATTGTCTAAGGCTTGGCTTTGCAATATTTTCGGGCTGTTTATGCGTAATCACTGCTTCCACGAAAGCAGCAGTCAGCAAATCGGTTCCGTCGCCGTTGGGACGTTTGCCGGTGATATATTCACCCTTGTTCGGTTGCGCGGTTTCGGGTGCCCAACTTGTTCCGGTAAAAGGTAGGGTATCGAAAAGATTTTGCTCTATTTCAGTTGACTGTATCCGGCAAACGACGCATAGCCCAAGTCCCGACCTGTAGCTGGTGAGCGGATCGAAAAGGCGTTGTTGGCCGGCGAAAAAAATCAATCCGGTTTCCTTGTGTTTGTTGTACATCTTGAAACATTGGTCGATATCGTATCCGGTGGATTTTTCGCAGTAAACCTGTTTTCCGGCGTCGAAAGCGTCCATGAATATAAGGGGTCGAGGCAAGTATAACGCCACGGCCTGTAATTCCTGCGTTTTTCAGGAAATCTCTTCTATTCATTTTTCAGATAACAATTTATTGTAAGTATTTTCATTTGAAATAATCTCAACCGCTTTGTTATACGCTTCGATTTCTTTATTTATCACTTGATAGTATTCGCTTTCTCCGAAAACATCGCGGGCAACCAGCGCTTTAATCTGCGTTTTAATGATTGAGCCGGATTTGGCTAAATCTTTGGCTATGCGATCTTTCGACAAATCTTCGTCGATATTGGTTTCTGTCCTTCCGATGAGTTTATTCAGACTTTCGATTTGTTCTTTGGATAATTTGTACGATATGCCATCTATTTCAATTCCTTCTTTTTCAGGAGATTGTCGGGATTCCTCCTCTTCCAATACGGAAGATCGTGACATCTGTCCATCTTCTTTTATCTCAGCTTTTAATACGGATTTTTTGCTTTCTTCCCTGTCTTTTTTATACAAAGCCATCAAATCGTTGATCATCAGATCTGTAACCACAAATTTTTTATTAAAATCCCCAAACGTAGGATATTGCTTTTTGTAAGAGGTGCGATTTCCATCAATCAGTTGTGTTGTGTATTTGTAAGTAATTCCATAAGCATTCAGTTCCCTCAAAAGCATAGAGCCGTGCATCGTATCCATCGGCACAAAATAGTCGGGCATGATTCCGCCACCGCCATAAACGGTTCGTTTATCAACCAATGTGCTGTATTTCAGCGAATCCGGAAAATGTATGCTATCGGCCGAAATCATTTCCCCACGATTATAGCGACCAATCAAGTCTTTATTGTAACTGTCCGAATCGCCGTTCTCGTAGGGTTTTTGAATCGAACGGCCGGTTGGCGTATAATACCGCGCGGTGGTAAGCCGGATCATCGAACCGTCGGGCAATGGAACAGGCCGTTGAACCAGACCTTTTCCGAAGGTTCTTCTTCCGACGATAACACCTCTGTCCCAGTCTTGAATAGCGCCCGAAACAATTTCGCTGGCCGAAGCCGAAGATTCATCGACAATGACAATCAATCGTCCGGTTTGCATAGCGCCTTTATTGGTTGCAAGTGCGTTTTCTCTTTTCTGGTGAACGCCTTCGGTATATACAATCAAAGAACCTTGTTTCAAAAACTCGTTGGCGATTTCGATGGCTGTACCCAAATAACCGCCGCCGTTTCCCTGCAAATCGAGAATCAGGTTTTTCATTCCCTGCTGCATCAATTTTTCAAGCGCTTCTTTAAATTCATCGTAGCTCGTAGCAGCAAAGCGATTTAACTTGATGTAACCGGTTGTTTTATCAATCATGTATGAAGCGTCTAAGCTATAAATGGGTATTTTATCTCTTATAATCTTGAAATTCAATAATTTGGGATCTTTATTACGAAGTACTTTCACGTTCACTGTTGTACCTTTGGGTCCGCGAAGACGCGACATCACATCGGTATTTTTCATTTTGACACCGGCAATCAAGGTATCGTTTACCTGAATGACGCGGTCTCCGGCTAAAATGCCTACTTTTTCGGAAGGCCCGCCGGGAATGACCTGAACGACATACAACGTATCGGTCAGCATGTTAAACTGAATTCCGATTCCGTCGAAATTTCCCTGCAAAGGCTCGTTCAATTCTTTCACTTCTTCGGGAGTCATATAGTTGGAATGAGGATCTAATTTTTCGAGAAGTCCGACGATAGCGTCTTCCGCTAATTTATTTCCATCAAGATTATCTACGTATAGATTTTCAACGGCTGTTATTGCCAAATCCACTTTCTGCGTGGACGGAGAGGCCGGTACGCGGCCAAAAGGCATTCTGTTTTGTCCATAAGAACATGCGCTCATGGTCAAAAGCAATACGCATGCAAATGCTAATTGTTTCATTTTTATATATTTATATTTTATATTCATTGATGTACAAATTTTTTGGTACAAAATTCTCAATTGATTTTCCGTGCGTCCATAAATCCCTGACGATGGAGGAGCTGATATACGAATATTCCGGATCCGTAAATAAGGCAATGGTTTCCAAGCCTGATATTATACGGTTCACGTTAGCGATATTTTTTTCGTATTCAAAATCGGCAACCGAGCGGATTCCCCGCAAGATAAAACCGGCGCCTATGGTGTTCGCAAAATCGACGGTCAAACCGGTATAGGTTTCGACTTTGACTTTGGGATTATCGTGAAAAAGCCGGGAAATCATCTCCAACCTTTGCTCCATTGTAAAAATGGTTTTTTTTTCCATATTGACGCCGATGGCGACAATAATCTCGTCAATCAGCTGTAACCCTCTTTCAACCAGCGACAAATGTCCCAGAGTAAAGGGGTCGAATGTTCCGGGGAATATGGCGATTTTAGACATCTTCTTCTACTACCAAATTATTAATAATAAAATTCTGCCGTTCCATGGTGTTTTTTCCCATGTAAAATTCCAGCATCTCTTTCACCGAATCTTGTTTTCGCATCGAAACCGGATCAAGACGTAAGTCTTTGCCGATGAAATGTTTAAATTCTGAGGGCGAAATCTCTCCCAAACCTTTGAACCGGGTAATTTCCGGATTGGGGCCTAACCGGTTGATGGCGCTCACCCGTTCTTCATCGGTGTAACAATATTGCGTTTCCTTTTTGTTTCTGACACGGAAAAGCGGCGTTTGCAGAATGAAAACGTGATTGTTTTTAATCAAATCGGGGAAAAACTGCAAAAAGAACGTGATGATTAACAGGCGGATATGCATTCCGTCCACATCGGCGTCCGTTGCGATGATTACTTTGTTGTATCTCAATCCTTCCAAACCTTCTTCAATATTCAAAGCGGCTTGTAATAAGTTGAACTCTTCGTTTTTATAGACAATTTGTTTGGTTTCGCCGAACGTATTCAGCGGCTTGCCACGAAGGCTGAAAACGGCCTGGTAATTGGGGTCGCGACTCTGGGTAATCGAACCGCTGGCGGAATCACCTTCGGTGATAAAGATGCAAGTATCATCCAATTTTTCGCCTTTTGCCTCATTGTAATGTAAGCGGCAGTCTCTCAGCTTTTTATTGTGTAGATTGGCTTTTTTTGCTCGTTCCTTTGCCAGTTTGGTTACGCCGGCAATCGCTTTGCGCTCCCGCTCCGAATCAAGGATTTTTTTCAGCAACGCATCGGCAGTATCGGGTGTTTTGTGCAGATAATTGTCCAATTCTTTTTTGACGAAATCGCCGATGAACTTGGCGACCGTAGGGCCTTCCGGGCCAATGTCCCTGGAACCCAGTTTAGTTTTTGTCTGCGATTCGAAAACCGGTTCTTCCACCTTGATGGCCACGGCGGCAATGATACCCGAACGGATGTCGGAATACTCGAAATTCTTGGAATAATATTCCTTGATTACTCGCGAAACAGTTTCTTTAAATGCCGAAAGATGCGTTCCGCCTTGCGTCGTAAATTGACCATTCACGAAGGAGTAGTATTCTTCGCCGTACTGATGGGCATGGGTGATTGCAATTTCGATGTCAGAACCTTGCAGATGAATAATCGGATACAGCGATTCGGAAGTCATGTATTCGTTCAGCAAATCGACCAATCCGTTCTTGGAGTATAATTTTTTACCGTTGTAGTTGATTACTAAACCGGAATTGAGAAATACGTAATTTTTTAATACCGGTTCGATAAATTCTTCTTTGTAGCGGAAACCCTTGAAAATTTCTTCGTCGGGAATAAAATTAACCAGTGTACCGTTGGCTTGGTTTGAGGCTGTTACCGGAGAATCTACCGTAACGTGCGCCCGGTTGTATTCGACGGCTTTCGTTTCTCCGTCACGGAAACTTTGCACCAACATATAGGAAGAGAGTGCATTAACGGCTTTAATACCAACACCGTTGAGTCCCACGGATTTTTTGAAAGCTTTGGAATCGTATTTACCTCCGGTATTCATTTTAGAGGAAACATCAAGTACTTTTCCGAGCGGAATCCCGCGCCCGTAGTCGCGAACGGTGATGACGCCTTCATCGACGATGACGTCGATGGATTTTCCAAAGCCCATCATGTACTCGTCGATGGCATTGTCAAGAACTTCTTTCAGAAGGACATAGATACCATCATCGGAATAGGAGCCATCGCCTGTTTTACCGATATACATTCCCGGGCGGCGACGGATGTGTTCCCACCACTCTAAAGTTTGAATATGCCCTTCGCTGTACTCTACCTCTTGACCTGCTCCATTTATATTTATTTCATTCATAGATGTTTAATGTATGCTCGCCGGGTTTTGTGATGTTCGTTTTCCAAATAATCCCATTGAGATTGCACCTTATGATTCAATTCCAGTTCGGGATTACTTTCGGCGTATTTATAACCAATTTGATTAGAAATTGGTAATAAATCATTAAAAATTAAAGAATTAACACCTTTATTCTGATATTCGGGAAGAACTCCTATAATATATAAGTCAATTACATCGTTTTTTCCATATAAAGCCTTTAGCAAGTGAATCCAACCGAAAGGCAACAGATATCCTTTGGCTTTTTTCAGGGCTTTTGAAAGATTGGGCAAGGTAATTCCCAATCCCACAATATCATCGTTCTCATTAAGTATCAAAGTTATCAAATCGAGACGAAGCATCGGAATGTACATTTTTACATAATAATCGATCTGTTTGGGCGACAATTCGGAAAAACCGTACAGCGGTTTGTAAGCTTCATTCCACAATTCGAAGATCCGCCGGGCGTAGGGCCATATTTCTTTGGTTTTCTTGAATTTTTTTACTTTGAATTTGTATTTTTCTTCAACGATTTTTGCTATTCGTTGGTATTTTTCGGGAACTCTGTCGGGAATTGTAATCAAGAATTCTTTCCAATCCTGATCTTTCACGTATCCCAAATTTTCGATATGTTCCTTGTAGTAAGGGAAACTGTAAGCAGTCGCCATCGTGGCCAGACGGTCGAACCCCCAAACCAAAAGTCCTTCGTGATCCAAATCGGTGAAACCCAATGGGCCTTGTATGCCCTTCATACCTTTTGCAATCGCCCAATCCTCAACGGCTTTGAACAAGGCGGAAGAAACTTCTTCATCGTCAATGAAATCGACGAAACCGAAACGGGCGTACTGCTGATTCCATGTTTCATTTGCCCGATGGTTGATGATGCCGGCAATCCGTCCTACGATTTTATCGTCTCTGTATGCCAGAAAATAAATTGATTCGCAAAAATCAAACGCAGGGTTTCTCTTTTTGCTTAAAGTCATCATTTCATCTCCCACCAAACCGGGAACGTGATAAGGATTGTCCTTATATAACTTAATGTTGAACTTAACAAATTTCTTCAGTGCAAATCTGTTGGTAACTTCTGTAATTGTAACAGCCATTCGTGAAATCTTAATGAGTTATCGACCGGCAAAGTTAATGTATTTTTGATTATTTGTTCCCTTTTTTACTTATTTTTTTATGTCTGATATTCAAAATTTCGACCCACAACGAGAAGCCTGTAGCAAAATAAATATAGCTTTGAAGATTAAATTATTTCTTTTTCTTAACGCTATCAATCTGTCTAATCACCTTATTTCTTGATTTCAACTCCTTTTTCACCTGATTCAAGTCGCTATTTTTCGGCAAATCTTCGGGTGCAACTCCGCTTATCTTAATCATCGTGTTCCTTACTTCTTTACCTACATTTTCAGCCGTTACTTCAAGTCTTGATTGACCATGTATGTTATCATTCTTTATCTTTAATTCCGTTTGCGTTATCCTGAAAAGATTTGCAGCCAATTCATCTTTACCCATAAAGTCGAGAGGTGATTTTTTTGCAGGTATATTTCTTACTTCCCGTAATTTGGATATGTTCATGTTATACATACCCCTATATCCTGCCGTTTGAAAGAATGCATAATTTTCTATTCCCGCCCTTTTGACCACACCGGAAAGACTATTTTCTCTCTCCGATATTTCTTCTCTGACAATCAAACGTTCCACTTTGCTTGCCTCCTCTATGTAATGGGATACAGCTCCCGCCAATGCCGCAAAATATGCTTGAGCCTGTGCAACTTCGGTCTTTTTATTGTCAGAGTTCATTGAAACAAGATAACAGGCAAATCTGGAAAGTTTGAAATCGGTTATTGTTTTTCCGTCCACGATCGAATAAACTTGCTCAAAGTTTTCAATAATTGGAATATTCAATGTGTTGCAGGTTGTCATAGCTTTGTTAATTGCCTTACTGAATGAAGTCATTGTTTCGTATCCCAACAACTCCATCAGTTTGGATGCAAGCCAGTACGTAAATCCGTTTTCTCTACTTTGCTCCTCAAATACAATATTCGAAAATCTTTCTTTTGCTATTTTTAATTGATTCATACACTCTATTAATTTCACAAATTTAACCAATCATTTTTTGAATCGAAAAAATATTTCAAAAAAACAATAAAAAAATTCGTTATTTAGAATTATTCCAAATAAGAATCATTATATTTGCATGTTCGGAAATCACTTTCTGAAATGATTTTTCTACTAATTTTTTTATTTTTTAATATTTTTCCATTAACCATTTATCAAAAAATTTATCGTACACTGAATATCCTGATTCGTCGCGAGTTACAAATTCTTTCTCAAGTAAGCCGTTCAAAGCCGACTGCACCGAACTTGCTGAAACAAGTTTATGCCGCTTTACAAAATCAGACGAAGTAGGCGCTATAACCGTCTTGTCTTTTGCTATGGCAATCAGCAATTTACCCTGTTTATCCGGCAATCTGAATATCATGTCGGAATAGTTATATTCAAACGATTCAATGATATATTGAACGGATTCGTCAACATCTTCTAATTTACACACTTCATTGACTCCGGTAATAGCAAACAAGCGGTTCAGTATTTTTTGAACATACCATGTAACTCCTTCAAAGTCATTGTAAATTTTATGAATTACGGCTTGTTCAACGGTTTTGTCCGCATCGGCAAAGCGTTTTTGTGCAAAGTCAACCTGTAACAAAAGGATTTTTCAATTTATTCATGCCATTATTGTTTTTCAATTATCATAATGTGATAATGCAAAGATAATAATTTATTTTGGTAAGTGAAACGAGATGTGGCATATCTTTATCTTAAGTATCAATAAAATTAGATACTGCATATAGGGGAAACACCTTTATTTTGTCGTATTGAGAAAAATTTTCCAATGAGGTTCGAATACCATATCCGGACTGTTTTTCGCGAATGAAAAAGTGCAAACTCTGCATTTTACCCGTTGTACCCGATTTTACTTCAACCGGAATGATTGCATTTCCTTTTTGAAATAAATAATCCACTTGTGCATGGCTACCGTTTTTCTCTCTTTGCCAATAATACAATTGGGAATGCCGGTTGCTTGGCATTGCTTTTAACATTTCCAAGCCGACGAATAATTCGGCAATATCGCCCTTGTTTATTTGTTCAAGTGTTTGTCCTATAATGATTTCGCCGATATTCAATCCCAGAAATCGTTGGAAAATGCCGGTATCAAACGGAATGTATTTGGTAAATTTCCGGTTGATTTGTGCACCGAGCGGAATCCCGTTAGCCGAACTGTGGTAAATGGGATGTATCAAACCGGCCATTTCCAACAGCATCAAGGAATCTTTTATCTGGTCAATATTCGCTTCTGTTGTGGCATTGGAATAAATGAATTTTTTACAACATTGTTCCATTACCGATGAAAAGACATCCCGAAGTCGCGTAGGCGGCACCCGCTTTTTGTATTTGGAAAAATCATCGTAATAAGTATCCATCAAATCATCCAAAACTTGCTGACACTTGAGCAAATTTTTATTTTCGATATAGGTTTTAACCACTTCCGGCATTCCTCCGATAGCAATAAATCGCACAAGGTGATTGATGATATTTGAATGAACTGCTTCCGACAAAGCTTGTTCCGGTGTTGCTTCCGCAATTTTGTTTGCCATAGCATCAAAGCCCATAGCACGCAGATATTCATCAAAACAAAGCGGATACATAAAAATGGAAGTAATGCGTCCCACGCCGAAAGAAGGAATTTCCTGCAAAGCAAATTCCAACAACGACCCGGCGGCTATAACATGCAGTTCGGGCATTTCTTCGTAAAAATACCGAAGCGATTCAATAGCAGGCATACAAGATTGGATTTCATCGAGGAACAATAATGTTTTTCCGGGTCTTATGGATTGTCCATAAATGGTTTCAAGTTCCTCAACGATTTTTTGAGGAGAAGAAGAGCGTTCAAACACCGTTTTTGTTTGCAAATGTTCCTTTTTTTCAAAATTTATTTCAACGAAATTGTCAAATTGTTTGCCGAATTCTCTTACCGAAGATGATTTTCCAATTTGCCTTGCCCCGCGCAACAAAACAGGTTTGTGGATTTTGGAGTTTTTCCAATCAAACAATTTACTATCTATCAAACGTTTAATATACATTATTCCTTGCTATTAATAATTTTATGCTGCAAATATACGAAAAAATGGCATCTAAAACAAGCTGTTTTTTGGAAAAAGTTAGACCAAGATTCTTTTGTTTTTTCTAAAAAACAGGGGCAAGAGGAAGGTGTGTCTTTCTCACAGTAGCCTGAGGTTACTTCAAATGATGCAAAATACGTTAAAGAACACTTTCTTATTTTCAGGCATATACACTGTTTTTTTGTTTGATAATACTGTGTTCGGGTGTTGTAGAAAGAAAATCTGAAAAAAAAATGCAAAAAAATTTGGTGAATAAAAAACTTGTTGTACTTTTGTGGAGTATTTACTCTATAATTTTATGAAAGATAATAAAGAACATATATTGAAAATGGCTTTCCAGCTCTTTATGCGAAAAAGCTATAAAGCCGTAACATTGAAAGATATAATACATGCGACAGGTCTTTCCAATGGTACGTTTTATTACTATTTCGAAAATAAGGAGCAACTTTTTAAAGAAGTGGCGGAACAGTATATGTTTAAACTGACACGCCAGACATTTGAAAACTCCCCCAAAGATTCCTTGCATAATTTTATCCGGCATGCGTTGGACAATTTCCGGCATATCTTCAATACATTACACAGAAACACGGAACCTGATTTGAATGTGAATTTCTTTTCTTTCCTGTTTGAGGCATTAAGGTATTTTCCCGAACTGCAAGGAGAATTGCTTACAATACAGGCACAGGAAACGAATGCATGGGTCGAAATTATAGGAATTGCAAAGAAAAACGGCGAGATAAGGCGGGATATACCCGATGATGCTGTCGCTAAACTGTTTATATACGCATCAGACGGTAACCGGATGGATTATGTTCTGGATAAGGATATTGAGGCGCTGAAATCCAGAATGGAAATTTTATGGAATGAACTTTATAATATATTAAAAGTATAATTTTTTTTGACAATAATAGAGTAAATGCTCTATTGATTAATACAAACATTCAAATAAAATATATAAATAATTATGAATCAAAATGTATCAACTAAAAAACAGACAATGAGCATTTTCCTGAAGCTCAAAGATTGGCAGTTATTCGGAATTTTACTTGTTATTCCGGTAATTCTTCAAACGGTAATCGTCGCAATGGTTTTAACAAACAACGATTTGGTACGGTTATCTTTCGGTTTTATGATTAATCCGGTAAGGATTGCCGATATACTTACGGCTATTCCTCCCGGATTGGTTATGGTGATTTCAGCCCTGACGATTGTATTTATCTCACTGGTTTTCTGCTGGCTTTATTCGCTTGGAGTGAATCTTCACAAAAAACTCCCGGAAACGGCTGTAATAAAGTTGCCGGTATTTAAGGTATTTCTTTTTATATCAGCCGCTCATGAGATAGTTGTTTCGGTATGGATGTACTTTTTGTTTCTCGAAATTTCGTCAGGAAAAGCATTGGATATGAAAATGTTATCTTTTGTCACGCCGTTGCATTTGATTTCAATGTGCTGTGCTTTTTATTGCTTTTATTTCATAGCAAAAGCCTTGAAAAGCATCGAATTACAAAAGCCTGCAACGTTTGCCGACTGCAAAGCGACATTTTTTCTGGTCTGGCTTTTTCCTGTAGGAATCTGGCTTATTCAGCCTAAAATAAATAAATTGTTTCAATGAATAAATATTTTTTCTCGCTAATAATTTTGGCGACCGTATTTACTCCTGTAAACGCTCAGATGAAACTGACCTTTCTTAAAGGAATCAAAGCGAATATCGCCTTATCGGATTACCACCCGGAAAATACCGAAAGTAATCCGGGCATTGGTGCAACGCTTGGAAGCTACGATAAACTGGAAATCGGGAAACACTTTGCATTGCAAGGCGAATTTCTGTTCCGCTATGCGACTTCCAATATTCGTGATAATTCATCCGGTGGGATGAACAAGTTCACTTATCGGGGAATTGAAGCGCACCTTTACGCAGTTGGTCAGTTCAATAGCGGTTCGGGAAAAACTTTTTTCGGCATAGGCCCTTACACGGGGTATGGGCTTGAAGCAAAAAAGCATCTGAATCGATGGAATGTTGGTGCAGGGATTATTTTCGGCTATGAATTTGCCAATGGTATTTGCATTGACGCTGCATATCAAAGAGGATTTCCCGGCTTGCTGAATACAGGCAACAATGATGTAGCTGTAAAGGCACAGGCTTTCAGTCTGGGATTGGGATATAAGTTTCGTATTTTTAATATTCACTTTTAATTTTATGCGTAAAAAAATATTTGAGCGAAGTGAGTGCACGAGGACATTCTTGAATCTCATCAAAAATAATAAGTGTTTCACGAGGATAAATTGCTAAAGCAAAATACTCCTCAAGAATGGCAATAATCCGACCGGGTTTCAAGTCACCATCAAAATAGGCTCTCAATGACTTCAATTATACATCGTCTCATAATCTATTTTTTTGAGTTTCGCTAATAAAAGTGTGAAAATAAACAAATTTACACCACCTAAATTTGTTGTTTGTGAAATAAAGATAGGGTATTTGTTTGTAACGGCAATGCAAAAAGGTATGTTTTTATCATTTGAGCAGCGAATGCCGAGATTTAGCTGTTTTTTTTAAAAACAAGGGGCAAGAGAGTCGTGATCATTTATTTGTTGATGAAATTAGAAATTGCATATAGCGGAAATACTTTGATTTTGTCGTACTGCGAAAAATTTTCCAATGAGCAGCGAATGCCATACTCCGACTGTTTTTCCCTCATGAAAAGGTGCAGACTCTGCATTTTTCCTGTCGTTCCTGATTTTACTTCAACAGGAACGATTTTATCGCCTTGCTGAATCAAAAAATCAACCTCGGCGCTGCTGTTTTTCTCTTCTCTGTGCCAAAAATAGAGTTGCGGCTCCGCATTGACAGGAAAAGATTTTTGCAGTTCGAGTGCGGCAAACATTTCGGCTACCTTGCCTTTATTTATCATTTCCAAATCAGTTCCAACAATAATATCAGTGAGGTCAAGTCCCGACAGTTTTAGATAAATTCCTGTATCCAAAATCATTAACTTTTGTTTTTTTAGATTGCTTTCTGCACCGAGCGGGACGCCGTTTGCTGCAGTATGAATGACAGGCACAACAAGCCCCGCCATACGGAGCAGTTCGATACATTCCTTAATTTGCTGAATTTTATAATCCCGGCTTATATTGGAATAAATAACTTTTTGCCCTGCTTGATTGACCACGCTATCAAAAACTACATTCAGCCGCAGCAAAGGCACTTTTTTGCGATATTTTTCAAAATCGGATTTGAGTGTTGTTATCAAGTCGCTCAACACATTTTGAGCTTCGAAAATACTCTGTGTTTCAACGTATTTAACTACAGCTTCGGGCATTCCACCAATCAGAAGGAATGTTTTAAGAATTTCTATTGCTTTACTGTGAAATGCCTCAAAAACAGGTTGTGGCGGCACGTGTTTTTTTATTTCCTTGTAGAGCTTTTCGTACAAGTAAATATTTGTCTATCAATCTTTCTATATACATATCGTAAAAATTACAAGGCAAATTCAAGCTGTTTTCGACAAAATACCAACCCTAATTTTAACTGTTTTCGTCAAAAATCAAAGGCAAAGATACGTTTTTTCCAAATATAAACAAAAGATATTTTTCAAGAGGTATCAAAAACAAGTTGTTTTTCTGAAAAAGTAAGACCGAGATTTAGCTGTTTTTTTGAAAAACAAGGGGCAAGAGAGTCGTGATCATTTTCCTTTTAAAACAATGCCGCTCTCGCAGCAAAAGAAAGAATCAAAGAGGTGATGCTGTACGTGAATGCCAGAATTGTCTCAATGCCGCTCTCGCAGCAAAAGAAAGAATCGGGAAGAAGGGGTCAACAGTAAAACCCTGTGTTTTGCGAAAAGGCGCGTAGCGCCAATATCTTTGTAGCCGTGTGCGTAAGCGCACGGTAATGATGCACATACCGATTACATAGCAGCGTAGCTGCGACACTTTATTAAATTGCGGCATTTATCAAACGAAATCAAACAAATATTTGGGGTCGTATTCGATTCCTGCTTTTTTCAACATGTCCAGATATTCCTCTTGGAATGTATGCTTTTTATGATGCTCTTTCTGATTCTTGATATAATCATATACTTTATTTATTTGTGACCGGGAATTACTAAAAACGCCATAACCATCTTGCCACCCAAAGAAATGATTGCTTTCTAAATTTTTATGATAGAACCGAGATGAATTTGCTTTGATTTTATTTACTAATTCTGATACAGAAATAGATGGATGTAAACCGACTAATATATGCGTGTGGTCAGGATTGCAATAAATAGCAAGCGGATTACTTTTGCAGTTGGAAATTATACCACAGATATATTTTTCCATAGTGTCTCTATTTTCTTCCCTAATAAGAGATAAATGATTGCTTTTTACTGCGAAAACGAGATGTACATACAGTTGAGAATAAGTATTTGCCATATAGTTAAAATTTTGAGTTATTTTTACCGCACAAAAATAATACAATATTTTTAATATCGCAAGTGTCGCAGCTACGCAGCTCTGGATTTGTGTATGCCCTTATTACCGTGCGCTTACGCACACGGCTACAAAGATATTGGCGCTACACGCCTTTTCGCAAAACACAGGGTTTTACTGCTGACCCGAAAGAAAGGAAAAATCGTAAGAAATTACGAAAGATCTCAATGCCGCTCTCGCAGCAAAAGAAAGAATCCAATCACGGTGTTATTTCAGGGACTACATTAACGTCTCAATGCCGCTCTCGCAGCAAAAGAAAGAATCCAGGTGGATTGATTATGAAATTACATTTCTTAACGTCTCAATGCCGCTCTCGCAGCAAAAGAAAGAATCATAGGGAAGCACTGCAACAAAAATTCATAAAACAAAAAATTATGAAGGTCTCAATGCCGCTCTCGCAGCAAAAGAAAGAATCTTGATAAAGACAAATTGAGTAAAAAGGTTAAAAAAATGTCTCAATGCCGCTCTCGCAGCAAAAGAAAGAATCATGGGAAGAACTATGTTGCGGTTATCCGTTACATATGTCTCAATGCCGCTCTCGCAGCAAAAGAAAGAATCAGGGAAGTAATATTGAACTATGAAGGGAAATCATTTTTGTCTCAATGCCGCTCTCGCAGCAAAAGAAAGAATCACGGTAACACGTGATACGGACACAGCTATTGAGAGTCTCAATGCCGCTCTCGCAGCAAAAGAAAGAATCCTCTTCTTACTTACTTGACTGCAAACAAAGCGGAGGTCTCAATGCCGCTCTCGCAGCAAAAGAAAGAATCAAGAGCACAGTTTGTATGTAGTAGTAAAGTTCAATTAGATGAGTCTCAATGCCGCTCTCGCAGCAAAAGAAAGAATCGTAAGTATTATTATGGGTAGCACTTCCGACCTTGTCTCAATGCCGCTCTCGCAGCAAAAGAAAGAATCGATTTAATAAAACTTTCATAAGTGATGAGTAAAGTCTCAATGCCGCTCTCGCAGCAAAAGAAAGAATCATGGGTCCCTCTGGATGCGGTAAGTCTACTATTGTCTCAATGCCGCTCTCGCAGCAAAAGAAAGAATCAAAGATATATTTTTATATGAAAACAAATTTTTGTCTCAATGCCGCTCTCGCAGCAAAAGAAAGAATCTCGGTAAGGGATGGGATATTAGTATTTCTTTAATAGTCTCAATGCCGCTCTCGCAGCAAAAGAAAGAATCGAAGCAGCCGATCAAGGGCTTAAAGTAAAAGCATATCAAGTCTCAATGCCGCTCTCGCAGCAAAAGAAAGAATCTGAATTTGGAATTGATGCTGAAGGAAATTTGGTGTCTCAATGCCGCTCTCGCAGCAAAAGAAAGAATCTGGATATTAGAGAAGCCGTGCTGATTTCGGACGCATGTCTCAATGCCGCTCTCGCAGCAAAAGAAAGAATCTGGCGTTCAATAAATATATTGTTGATGCAACAGCTGTCTCAATGCCGCTCTCGCAGCAAAAGAAAGAATCAGAAAGTTTGAAAGGAAAGATTGTGGAAGCCAATACTGTCTCAATGCCGCTCTCGCAGCAAAAGAAAAAATCCAATCCACCAAAAACTGTACCTGTACAATTCGGGTCAGGTCTCAATGCCGCTCTCGCAGCAAAAGAAAAAATCTTAAGTAAAGGAAACAAATTATACTATACCGAAGTCTCAATGCCGCTCTCGCAGCAAAAGAAAAAATCTCGATGGTAATTTACAACCCATCTTAGATTCATCGGAGTCTCAATGCCGCTCTCGCAGCAAAAGAAAAAATCCCGAACCAATCAAGCCGCCTAACATATCGCGGGAGTCTCAATGCCGCTCTCGCAGCAAAAGAAAGAATCAAATAAACAAAATGGAAAGTATA
>BNTV01000050.1 GCA_025996865.1 Bacteroidia bacterium | reverse complement strand
TACCGATTCCAATCAGGAAAATATTCAACACTTGGTATTCCGAAAGGAAGAAAGAATCGTGAATCGAATTTAAGGCTTTCCGGAGGTAGCGGCTGTTGATTACGAAAGATATATTTGTCTCCGAAGCCGGTTGTGAAGTAAATCAGTCGGATGTGGAAAAACACTTGTTCATTCCCGACAAGTTTTTCAATGGTTCTTTGGACAATTTCTGGGAAACAATTTCCGAGTTGGATGCCGAATTTGAAAGTAAACGGAAAGAATTAGAATCACAAGGCAAACGTTACCGCTTTGTAGCTGAAATGGATAACGGTAAATGTCGCTTGGGATTACAAGCTGTTGACCGGAATCATCCGTTCTACGAATTGGAAGGCAGCAACAACATCATCATGATAACGACGGAACGCTACAACGAGTTTCCGATGGTTATCAAAGGTTACGGCGCCGGTGCAGCGGTTACGGCAGCCGGCGTTTTTGCCGATATTATCAGTATTGTAAACATCAGATAAACAATTGAGAATTGAGAATTGAGAGTTGAGAATTTTTTTAATTGAATACTTCTAACTCTCAATTCTCAATTCTCAACTCTCAATTAAAAAAATGCTTGATATTCAACAAATAAAGCAACGGTTCGGGATTATTGGAAACAGCCCCTTACTCAATCGGGAAATTGAAAAAACGATTTTGATTGCCCCTACTGACCTGACGGTATTGATTATTGGCGAGAGTGGGGTAGGGAAGGAAGTTTTTCCCCAGATTATTCATCAGAACAGTTCCCGGAAACATGGTTCGTACATTGCCGTCAATTGCGGAGCCATTCCCGAAGGAACGATTGATTCGGAACTTTTCGGGCATGAAAAAGGCTCATTTACAGGAGCTTTGGCCGAACGAAAAGGATATTTTGAAGTAGCCGACAAAGGCACTATTTTTTTGGACGAAGTTGGGGAATTGCCTTTGGCCACCCAGGCGCGTTTGTTGAGAGTCTTGGAATACGGCGAGTTTATCAAAGTCGGTTCGTCCAAAGTGCAGAAAACGAATGTGCGTATTGTTGCCGCTACCAATGTGGACTTATTGAAAGCCATCCGCAACGGAAAATTCCGGGAAGATTTGTATTATCGTTTGAATACGGTTCCGGTTAATATTCCGCCCCTGCGTGACCGGAAAGATGACATCCTCCTGTTATTCAGGAAATTTTCGAGCGATTTTGCCGAAAAATATCAGATGCCTCCGATTCATTTGACGGAAGAAGCCAAAGCGGTTTTGGTCAAATATCGTTGGCCGGGAAACATCCGGGAATTGAAAAATATTACAGAGCGGATGTCTATCATCGAGCAGGAACGGGCGATTTCGGCGGATGTTCTGAAAGCATATTTAGTCACTCCCGAATTTGACCAGTTGCCCGCTTTGATGAATTCGGATTCCGATCAACGGACATTCAACAACGAACGGGAAATTTTGTATCAGATTCTGTTCGATATGCGGAAGGATATTAACGATTTAAAGAAGTTGGTACCGGAATTGGGCAAGCTCAATTCGCAAGTTCCAACGGATTTGAATCATCCGGTATATCAACATCCTGTCAGTCAGGATATTCCCAAAAAGATAATCGTTGATGAACCGGTTCCGTATGCCGATGAATATACGGAAGAAGAGGAGAAGGAACACGAACCGGATATTTTCCCGACAGCGACTATGTCGTTGAATGAGGTTGAAAAAGAAATGATTCGGAAGGCTTTGGAACGACACAAAGGTAAACGGCGGAATGCCGCTTTGGATCTGAAAATTTCGGAACGGACTTTGTACCGGAAGATTAAGGAATATGGGCTGGAGTGAAGAATTGAAAATTGAAAATTGAGAATTATGGATGTTAAGAAGCATATTGTGTATCTATTCATTGGTTTAGTTGTGGGGGGTATTTGGGGGGCTTGCTCGATTTCCTATAAATTTGAAGGCGGAAGTATCAATTATGACATGACAAAAACCATTCATATTTCCGAATTTCCCAACCGGACACCTAATTATCCGCTTATTACTCAGGTTTTTGACCTTGCGTTGAAAAAGAGGTTTATCGAACAGACCCGGCTGAAAGAAATGGATAACAATGCGGATATTGAGATAGAAGGCGAAATTACCGGTTATCAGTTGGCGGGACAAGCTGTCCGGGAAGATGACTATGCTTCAAAAACTCGACTGACTATTTCTATCCGGGTTCATTACATCAATAACAAGGAAACCAACAAGGATGTAGATCAAACATTTTCGGGTTTCCGGGAATTTGACAGCAATAGACCGTTGGAGTCTGTTGAAGATGAGTTAGTTAAAGAAATCGTGAATGAAATAGTCGATATGATTTATAATGCAACGGTTGCGAACTGGTAAATTTTGAAGAATATGCATACAGAAAATATAATTGCTTTAATGCACGAAGATTCCCGGTATGACGAGAAAACGCTGGCAAGTTTATCGAAAATAATCGAAGAATATCCTTATTTCCAAACGGCGCATTTGCTTTATACGCTGAATCTCTTTCATTTAGAAGATGCGTACTTCCTGTATGACTTGCGGAAAACGGCGATTTATCTGAACGACCGGAGAAAGCTTTTCTTTTTGGTTGAAAATCATTATTTCGACTTGGATAAGATTGAAGCCTTGCAACATGAAATTCCCCAAAATTCGGAGTCCGTTTTCAATTTAATTGATTCTTTTTTGTCCGAAAAAGAAGAATTGGTTGCAGAAACAGAAGAAATACAAAATCCTTCTGCTATTTCAACCGATTATCTCAACTACTATTTATCTGAAAATCAGGAAGAAAAACCGGAGGAGATCAAACCCTTGCAATTTCAGGATGCCATTGACAAATTTTTGGCAAAAGACGAAATTTCTCCTGTAAAAATTGAATTAAAAGACCCGGATAAAGACGAGAAAACGCCAGTTCCGGACGTGGAACGAGTCGATGACAGCGATTTTTTCTCCGAAACTTTAGCAAAAATTTATATCAAACAGCGAAAATATGACAAAGCTTTGGAAATTATTTGTAAAATAGTCTTGCATTATCCGGAAAAAAGTAGTTACTTTGCAGACCAAATTCAAATGTTGGAAGATTTAATTAATATTAACAAAAATAAAACAGGATAAAATGTATATCTTTATTACTATTTTAATTGTAATTTTTTCGCTCGCGTTAATCTTTTTTGTAGTTATTCAAAACTCCAAGGGAGGAGGTTTGGCAGCAGGTTTTTCTTCATCCAATCAAGTAATGGGCGTTCGCAAAACGACCGATTTTCTTGAAAAAGCAACTGCAACTTTAGCCGGTTTGGTTGTACTTGGAAGCATAATCGCTTCTGTTGCAGTAGCCAATAAAACAAGTTCGAGTGACGATTCTCTCAAAAACGAAATTATAAATTTAAGAGAAAATACAACAAATCCGAATACTACCGCTCCGTTTGGAACCGCTGTTCCCGATGAAGAAAGCGGTACGCAAACTCCGGTGGAATAATACGACTGTCTTTTGTCATCAATCTTTTTGTCCCCAACGGAACGGAAATGTTCGCATAAGTGGCGGAATGTTTATTTTATACAGACATTCCGCCACTTATTTTATTTTTTTTGCTTTCAATTATTTTGTTTATCTTCGTAGATATTTTAAAACAAAAAGTCATGAAAGAATTACCAATTGGCATCCAATCGTTTGAAGAATTGCGCAGTGGAAATTTTTTGTATGTTGACAAAACAAAAGAAATACATCAACTTACAAATTCGCACATTGTTTTTCTTTCGCGTCCTCGCCGTTTTGGAAAGTCGCTGCTTGTCAGTACGCTGGGTGAACTTTACAAAGGCAATCAATCGCTTTTTGAGGGGCTTTACATCTACGACAAATGGGACTGGACACGACAATATCCTGTTATCCGGATAGACTGGACGAATATTGAGCATGGCAGCAGGGAAAATATGGAAATGGATATGTCCGATTTTTTGCAGTCAATCGCAACTGCCAACGACATAACCCTTATCCGCCGGTTTGCTTCCAGCCGTTTTTCGGAATTGATAGAATCATTGCACCGCAAAACAGGACAAAAAGTGGTTGTGCTAATTGACGAATACGACCGTCCGATATTAAACTCAACGGGTAAACCGGAAGCCGAAGGGGTACGTGAATTTCTTCAGAAATTTTACATGGTATTGAAAGCCGACGACGACCACCTGAAATTTATCTTTCTGACAGGCGTAACGAAGGTCGCCAAAGTGTCGATTTTTTCAGTACTGAACAGTCCCGACGACATTACAATGAACAATAAGTTTGCCTCCATTTGTGGTTATACTCAGAAAGAGTTGGAAAGTAATTTTTCGGAATACATCAACGAAACGGCAGCATCTTTAAAGATGACGAGAGACGATTTGTTGGCAAAGATTCGTGAAATGTATGATGGCTATACATGGGACGGCAAAACGTCTGTTTATAATCCGTATTCTACACTGATGTTTTTCCGTAATCAAAAATTTTCCAATTACTGGTTTGAAACGGGTACGCCTACTTTTTTGATAGACCGGCTGAAAAAACGCAGCCTTGCCAAAACCGTACTGGAACCGGTTGTTGTAGGTCCGACGGCGTTCAACAGTTACGATCCCGATGCGCTTGAGGATATTCCCCTGCTGTTTCAAACGGGATATTTGACCATTACAGATGAAACGGTGACTAACGGTGACCCTCTTTACACCCTTGAGGTACCTAACATGGAGGTAAAAGAGTCGTTGATGGAGCATTTGTTAAACGCATATACCAATTATCCCCTTTCGAAAATGTCGGAACTTGGGCGGGAAATGTTGCAGCAGATACTTGATTTCGATGCAGAGGGTTTTACAAATAATATGCGTAGAATGCTTGCCGACGTTCCCTACCCTTTGCAGCCGGAAGACAATATAAGCGAAGATGCCAATGAAGCCCGTTATCACATCATGTTTCAGGTATGGATGACCATGCTCGGTTTCAATATTCAAAGCGAAAAGCCGACCAATCGAGGGCGTATAGACGCGGTGTTGCAGCAACCCGGACTGGCGGTAGTGGCAGAGTTGAAATACCACGCCGCCACAAAACCGGATACCCTACTCGACCAGGCTATCGCGCAAATCCGGGAAAAACGCTATTATGAGCCGTTTCTTGACCGGAAAGTCATTCTGCTGGGCATCGCATTCAGTGGAAAAGAGGTCGCTTGCAGGATAGAACAATTGACCGTTGAAAATTAAAATTGCACGAAAGCGTAAAAGGAAAATTCCAAATATTTTTCATATTATGATTTTAAACGAAAGAGAAACGCGCCACGCGCAAGTAATGACAGCCGTCAAACAAATGATGACGGCTGCCCGGACGGCTCCCAAAGGAAAAGGGGTTGATATTCTTGAAATCATCGCCGTCGAAGGAAAAGAGATTGAAACGTTATCGGCTAAAACCAAGGAATTAGGCGAAAAAAACGGTATGAATTTTTTTCTCCGAGATGCCGAAAACATCCTCTCCGCAGAAGCCGTCGTATTGATAGGAACCCGTCAATCGGTACAAAATTTGAACTGCGCTTATTGCGGTTATCCGACTTGTGCGGACAAACCCCAAGCAGTGCCTTGCGCCATCAATTCCGTCGATGTAGGAATCGCTATCGGATCGGCTTGCTCCATCGCTGCCGATTTCCGGTTGGATACGCGGGTTATGTTTTCGGTTGGTTATTCCGCACAAGCTTTGAATTGGCCGGAAGGTTGCCGGACGGTTTTCGCCATTCCGGTTTCGGCTTCGTCCAAGAATCCGTTTTTTGACAGGAAGATTTGATAAATTATTTCCCAGACAAATCCTCCATTCCCACTTCCGTTTGACGCCGTAGGTCAGTCAATTTCAATATCCCAAATTCCGGCATTCCGTTCCAACGCTATCAACGCCGAAAGACTGCCGAAAACCGTTTCGATATAAGCCGACCGGAGTTCGTCGAATGTTTGTTGGGCGACCAGCACTTCCAGACGCGAGGTTTCGCCGCGCTCGTAACTGTAAATTTTCCCGTTAAGCACCGTACGGGCATTGTCCAACATACCGGTTTCGTACTGCCGGACCTGCTTGAGCGACGCTTGATATTGCCGTAAACTTTGCATGACGGATGTCTGTACTTCCAGTTCGGCTTGACGGTAATTCAACTCGGCTTGCTGTTTCCGGAATTCTGCTGCCAGTACCGCTCCCTTATTGGTATTGGAAAATTTCAAAGGAACGGCGACACCCACCGTCACGCCGTTGAATTTCGGCGCAGGGGCGATTTCGTTCCGGACTTCGGTGTTGTAATTGTAACCGAGTGCGAGGTCAAAATCCGGGTTGCGTTCACGCCGGACTACTTTCAATTCCTTTTGGGCTACATCAACATTTTTCAGAGCGGCAGCAAGGTCGGCGCGGTTGGCAAGCGCCGTTTCCAACAATTGTCCGGTATCGAATAAACGCTCTTGTTTTTGCAATTTTCCGGCAGGATTGTAAATCTTATCTTGTTGAAAGACACCCGCCCACAATCCTAAAGAAGAAAACGAATTAAGCAACTCAACATGCGCCTGCAAAAGATCATTGCCGGCAATATCCGCTTCGAGTTTGCTTTGCACGGCATCCACATCCGTGATTTTACCCAATTTGAAACGGATGCTGTCTCCCTCAGCCAGCCGGCGAATATTGTCGTAAGAATCTTTTTTCACGGCATACAATTCCGACTGTTTCAGCGCTTCAAGATAAGCCAATGTTGCTTCCGCCCGCAAGCGGTGAAAATAATCCGTCAATAAGGCTTCGTTCAACTCCTTTCCGCTTTTTGCCAAGTCAATATTGGCGCCACGTTTACCGATGGAGAACGTTTTGCTTAATTCTACCGATACCGAACGTCCCATTTGCATACGGCGGTCATCATTATCGGCGTATTCTACACTTAAATTCGGGTCGTTGAATACTTTGGCGGCTTTTATTTCCGCTTCGGCGACGCTGACGTTGAGCTTTTCGGCAGCGTATTCCAAGTTTTGTTTCCGAACCAAATCAATATAGGTCTTATAATCAATCACTTGTCGCTTTGTTTCTATTTCCTGTGAATGAGAAACAAGGCAAGCGAATAAAAAAATCATCAATACTGTTTCTTTTCTCATAATTTACAATTTTTTCTCTGCACGTCTTTCTACCCAATAATAAATCGCCGGCAAAATATACAAAGTAATCACCGTAGCGAAAAGCAATCCATACACAATCACCGTAGCCAGCGGCCGCTGCACATCCGAACCAATGCCGGTACTGACCGATGCCGGCAACAATCCAAGCACCGCCACCGAGGCAGTCATCAACACCGGACGAAACCGGTGCCGCGCACCGTCAATGACAGCTTCTTCCAAACCGTACCCGCTTTCGCGCAGGTGATTGATGTGCGAAAGCATAATCACACCGTTCTGTATAGCGACGCCAATCAAGGCGATAAAGCCTACCGCAGAGGATACATTGAGCGTCATGCCCCGCACGTTAAGCGCTAACATTCCACCGAAAACCGCCAACGGAACAATGGACATCATCAAGGCAGCCTGACGGAATTTCCCCGTCGCGCCGAACAACAACAACAGCATCACGCCGAGCGCCAGCGGAATCACCGCTGCCAAACGACTGTAAGCGCGATTTTGATTTTCAAACTGTCCCGCCCATTTCAGGGTATAGGCATTGCGGTCGAAATTCACGTCTTTTTTGATGACGTCGTTCGCCTTATTCAAGAAACCCGTCAAGTCAATTCCGCGGAGATTGATGCGAATTGTCAGGTGGCGTTTGTTCATTTCGTGGGTAATCATACTGGGACCGGTAGTCATTTTGATTTCCGCAACTTGCGAAAGAGGAATTTTCGCACCGGAAGCCGTTGTCAATAGCAGGTCGCCGATTTTTTCCGGTGAATTGCGGGTTTCATCGCCGAAACGGCAAATAACATCGTAATTTTTGCTGCCCACATAAACCTGAGAGATGGATGCGCCGCCGATAGCCAATTCAATCATATCGGTAACGTCGGAAACATTCAGTCCGTATCGGGCGATGCGTTCGCGGTCGGCAATAATCTGCATCTGGGGAAAGGGCGGATCTTGTTCGACGGCGACATCCGCCGCACCGGGAATTTTACGCAGGACATTGACAATCCGGTCGGCAATATGCCGCGTTTCGATAATGTCTTCGCCATACACTTTCAATGCCAAATCGCTATGCGCCCCCGCAACCATATCCATTACCATGTCGATAATCGGCTGGGAAAATCCTACGGTGTAACCGGGCAGGGCAGACAATTTTTCGTTCATCTGTTCAATCAGCTTCGCTTTCGTCATGCCGCGTTTCCATGTATGGTAAGGTTTCAGGCCGACGCCACATTCCACGTGGGAAAGAGAAAAGGCTTCCGCACCTTCATCGTCGCGCCCCACCTGCGTCATCACGTATGAAACTTCGTCGAACGATTTCAATGTTTTCCGTAATTCTTCGCCCATCGCTTTCGATTTCTCAATGGAGATGCCCGAAGGAAGTTGTACCTGTATCCATATCGCCCCTTCATCCAAGGGCGGCAGAAAATCCTTTCCCGCCGTATAACTCAAAACGCCGGCTGCGGCAAGGACAATCAGCAGAAAAGCCAGCACTTGCTTCGGTTTTTTCAACAAGTGTGTCATCTGGTGGTGATAACTTTCGGTCAAACGTTCCAACCAGCGGTTGCGGGAAATTTTCCGGGGCTTTTTATAGGCGATGAAAGCCAGTCCCGGAATGAGAAACAGAGCGACCGCCAATGCGCCGAGCAAAGCGTATCCAACGGTATAAGCCATTGGGGTAAACAGTTTTTTCTCGATGTGTTCAAACGCGAACAACGGCAAATACGCCGTGATGATAATCAGTGTGGAAAAGAAAATAGGTTTGGCGACTTCTACAGCCCTGTCGAGAATCGACTTTTTTTTCAGGATTTCGTCCGGATGACTTTCCCGTTTTTTCAAAATTGTTTCCATCATGACGATAGCGCCATCCACCAAAATCCCGAAGTCGATAGCGCCCAACGAAAGCAGATTCGCCGGAATATCGGTAAGGTGCATCAGGATAAAGGCGATGAGCAGCGAAAACGGAATCGTCAGCGCTACGAGCAAAGCGCCCCGCCAGCTTCGCAGGAAAAGAATCAGCACCAGAACAACCAACGCCATTCCGGCAAGCAATGTATGGGAAACCGTATTTAAAGTCTGGTTTACCAATATCGTCCTGTCCATGAACGGATGAATCCGCGTGCCTTCCGGCAGAATTTCGCTGTTGAGTTCGTCCACCGCTTTATGAACTTCTCCCAATACTTGCGACGGGTTGGAACCACGCAGCATTTGCACAATGCCTTCCACGCCATCGGAATAGTTGCGGGTATCGTCGATAAATCCCAAAACACCTTTCCGTTCAAGGTTGCCGTATTTTAATCCGCCGATGTCGTTCAGGTAAATGGGAATGCCGTTCACCGTTTTGATAACGATGCGCCCCAAATCATCCAAGTCTTTCACCAGACCGATTCCCCGTATCACATAACTCAAATCGCCTTTGTTGAGCATACTCCCGCCGGCATTGACGTTGTTTTTGTTTACTTTTTCGGTAATATCGTCCAGCGTAATGCCGTATTCTTCCATTTTATGAGGATCCACCTCTATCTGGTATTGTGTAGTGATTCCTCCGTAATTGCTCACATCAGCGATACCGGTTATTTGCCTCAGGCGAGGGATAATCACCCATTTGTGCAAATCGGTTATTTCGCGCAGACTCAGCCGGTCGCTTTCGATGATGTAACGGAAAATTTCACCCGTGGGCGAAGTCAGCGGATTCAATCCCGGAACAGCATTGTAGGGAAGTTCGACTTCCGTCAGCCGTTCCTGTATCCGTTGGCGCGCCCAGTAATCTTCCACACCGTCGTCGAAAACCAGAATCACCGTTGATAAACCGAAGGTGTTTTTGCTTCGCATCACGTTCAATCCCGGAATTCCATTCAACGCGCGTTCAATAGGAATACTTATCTGCTGCTCAATTTCTTCGGCAGCCAAACCCGGTACTTGCGTAACTACCTGTACAGAGGTGTCCGCAATATCGGGATAAGCGTCAATCGACAGTCTTGACCACGAATAATACCCTACCAACGCCAGAAAAATAAACAGCACGAGCATCAGTCCCCGCCGATGCACTGCAATATGAATAATCTTTTTCAACATGGCTTATCGGGCATCTATAAAGTAAAAAGCGCCTTCCGAAACAATCCGGTCTCCGTGGCTGATGCCGGAAAACACAGCGGTTTGCGCCTCTCCGGCGGAAGCAATCGTAATAAAGCTCTTACGGAACCTGTTTTCTTTTTCGCTGACAATGATGTATGGACTTTCTTCGTCCTGCAAGACAGCGGAGTTGGGAATGATGACCACCTGCACCGGCGCATTGACAAAGTTGACGACGCCGTACATAAACGGTTTCATCCGGTGATCGCGGTTTTCACATTCGATGATGATTTCCACCGAACGGGTTTCTTCGTCCAGCATATCACCGGTATAGTATATTTTTCCGGCAACGGGCGTATCGGGCAATGCCGTCAGGTTGATCCGGACATCTTTAATTTGCCGGATGAACGGAATGTCTTTTTCCTTGACGTTCGCCGTTACCCACACCTTGTTCAAATCGGCGACAACGGCAAGCGCTTCGGCATCTTCGCGAATGTATTGTCCGATAGTGATTTGGTCTTTCACTATTTCGCCGGCGATGGGCGAACGGACAATCAGCGGCTGTCCGGGCGTCATTTTTTCCGGATCGATTTGATAGACTTTCAGCGCCGACAAAGCCTGTTCATAATCTTTTTCCCGAAGTTTGTAATTGACTTCGGCTTCTTCAACTTCTTTGGCTACGCCGACTTTATTTGCGAGCAAATCTTGTTCGCGGTTCAGGTTTTTCAAAGCGAGTTCCATTTCCTGTTTCGCCTGAAAATAAGCCTTTCCGGCTTCAAGAACCGCAGGCGAACTGATTTCAAAAATGGGACTTCCGGGAGAAACTTTTTGTCCCAACCGGACAAACGACCGGGTAATGCGTCCTGCGAAAGGGGCGGCGATTTCGGCATAGTGTGAGGGAATGGCTTTCACCGTTCCCGATGCTGAAAACGAGGGCTGGTATTCGCCGGTTTCCGCAGTTTGAATTTTTATATGTTGCAACACCGGCGAATTTTCCGACACGGTGATTTGATTTCCTTCGATTGTGAAAAATTTGTTGCTTGCCTCGTCGTTGCCGGAACGGTTTCCACATGCCGACAATACCAACAAGCCTATTGGTATAATTAATTTTTTCATTTATAATTTAGTGTGAATAATTGTAAATACTCGTGTTAAAAAAACAGAATATTAACAAATAGGCGGCGCCCGAAGCGGAGAGGTAATATGATAAAAATGGGTTTTGTATTTTCGGACAAAAATCTCTGTCCGCCGGATTTTCATTAATTTAAAAATAAAAGCCGTAATCAGGAAAGCCAACGCAATGTACGACAAAAATTGAATCGTCTGGCATTGGATTTGCGAATGGTTGTGTTGCGCCGGATTATCGCCAAACGGGAAAGTGAAATGTGAATGCGAAACAACTCCCCAACTGTAATAATGGGCATGATAAAAAGAAGTAGCCGAAAGATAATAGCTCAAAAAAAGAACTATCAGCATCCATTTTCCCGTTTTTACCAAAATTTGTTTCATTCCGAAAATTTTTGCAAAGATAGTGATTTTTATTTTTTAATCGGTTGAAAAATAAAATTTTGTCTTCACACAATCCATCAACCCCGTTCAGGGATTGAACTACTCTACGCAGTTCGAAGGCAAGGGCCTTGTTCTTAACGCCGCCGAGTACATATTTATCGCATTTGATCGGGCTAAAACCAGGATATTTTTATATGTTTTAGCCCTGTGAAAAAGAATTAAGGCAAAAAAGATACAATTATAGGGCTAAAATACAATTTTTTTTATTACTTTTAGCCCGTATTTCAAACAGAGCAAAAATATGGAACTGATTGGCAGAAATAATGAAAAACGGGAACTGAAACGCTATTACGATTCAGGCAGACCCGAACTTGTAGTTGTTTTCGGACGACGACGTGTTGGAAAAACATTCCTTATTAAGGAGTATTTTAACCGTTTCGTTTTTTATTTTACCGGCACGATGGGTGAAACAAATGCCGTCCATCTGAGCAATTTCGACGAAGCTATCGCGGAATATGGCGGCGTTAAAGGCAAAAAGTCTGCGAATTGGCGTGAGGCTTTCGGCAAATTGAAAATGTTGCTGTCCGCTCATGATAAAGGACGGAAAGTGGTTTTCCTTGACGAAATGCCCTGGCTTGATGTGCCCGGTTCGGATTTCCTGACCGCTTTCGATTATTTCTGGAACAGTTGGGCTTCGTCAAACCCTGAAATCCTCTGTATCGTTTGCGGCTCGTCCACATCATGGATAACGAAAAAATTGTTTCTCAATCGGGGCGGACTCCACAATCGCGTAACGGGAAGAATACATCTCGCTCCTTTTTCACTCGGCGAATGTGAGGATTTTTTCAAAAGTCGCGGCATTGTTATCACGCGCTATCAAATTCTTGAGAGCTATATGATATTCGGAGGCATCCCGTATTATCTCCATTTTTTCGACAAAAGCGCCTCATTTTCGCAGAATGTTGACCGATTGTGCTTTGCCGATGGAGCGGCATTGAGAAATGAATACAAGTCTTTGTATTATTCACTGTTCAATAACCCGGAACGTCATCTGGCAGTAGTCGAAACGCTGTCTGCCAAAGCGTCAGGTATGACAAGAAACGAAATCAGCGAAAAGAGCGGTATTCCGGCAAACGGTCATCTGACCAATACACTGACCGAACTTGAACAATGTGATTTCATTGAAAAATATACCGATTTTACGCGCCCTAAAAACGGCGCCTATTATTATCTCAAAGACCCTTTTTCACTGTTCTTCCTGCGATATATAAAAAACAACAATACCAAAGATGAATATTTTTGGACAAACTATTCCGAGGACGGAGGCCACAGGGCATGGAGCGGTTTCGCTTTTGAGCTTGTATGCAGAAGCCATTTACGGCAAATGAAAGCAAAATTGGGTATTGCCGGCATTTCGACAAGCGTTTCGTCATGGCGAAGTAAGGAGTCTATGCCTGCCGCACAAATTGATTTATTGATAAACCGTCGCGATGGCGTAATCAATTTGTGCGAGATGAAATACACCAAGCATCCGTACCTTATCGACAAGACCTGTGCCGAAACATTGGAGCATAAAAAAAGACTGTTTGCATCGGAAACGAAAACAAGAAGCGCGCTTCACATCACTATGGTAACCACTTACGGTTTGTCCGAAAAAGGATACAGAAGCATCGCGCAATCGGAAATTGTTATGGACGACCTTTTCTTGCATTAAACTGAGGTTATTTTGTTCCCAAAAGCACATAAATCACCGGCACCAATAATCCGGCAATCAAATACCACTTCCCGTACCCTGCCAATCCATGTTTCCCTTTGATGATGAATAAACCCGAAAGCGCCAGAAAAATAAGCGAAGCGGCAAAAAAATCCGCTACCGGACTCCAATGCTTTACTTTACTGTAATGCAACCGGTTAATCCAATAGATAAAAACCCGTTTCGTATGCTTTTCATAATCCAAATGTCCGTCCTCGGAACTGTACACGCCAACGCCGCCGTCAAGCATCAAACGGGAATGGGTTTCGTCCATACGGAGGATTTTTTTGAGCGACGGCAAATTTTTTTGAGCAATCCAAATTTCTTCCAACTCTTTCCGAGTCAGATTGGGAGACAATTGCAAGGATCCTTCTTCGGTACGAAAAGCCGGATCCTTGCCGTTCATGTGATTGAGGTAAATCCCTGAAATTCCGTACACTAACGATATGCCGACTACCAAAAATCCCAAATCCCGGTGGATAACCCGCAACCAGTATCTAATCTTCATCATTTGAATTTTTTAGTCCAAAACCGTGAAATTCAAACCATCCATATAATAGATGGAATAATAGTCTTTGCCGTTGTCTTTCATCCACTTACGCATATCGGCAATGTTGCTTAATTCGGCGGCGCAAGATTCGGCAGCGCCATCTTCTGTCTTCTTGATTTCAACGTCTTTTTCCATTTCGGCAATGTAATCCTTGGTCAACCGGCGTTCTTTCAGGATTCCTGAAACTTCGATTTTCGAACCGACCAATTCGCGGTTAAATCCGCCGATGTCGCCCTTGGCTTCCACGCGCATGGCAATGGCCTGAGATTCCCCGACAATAAAGCAACGTTTTCCGGAATGTTTGCAAGTGTGGGTTACATAACCGGTTACTTTTACGTTTTTATCCAATTCCCGGTCAGCGACTTTCATTAAACTATCCAAACCAAAAACCGGAAGTTGGCCGTCAACAGTTGCCGGCGTGTTTTCTGCAAGGGTTTCTGTTTTTTTGTTTCCGCTGCATGAAAAAAGAGCAACGGCTAATACTGCGAATAAAAATAATTGTTTCATTTTGTTGTTGTTTTTACCCCCAGCCCCCTGAAGGGGGAGACGGAAAGCAAGTTTATTATTTGTTTATCTACTCTCTTTCAATATCATGGCGCTAAGCCCCCTTCAGGGGGTTGGGGGTTGGAGCTGGAACAATCAGCAATGCAACTGCACCAGCGATGCCAAAAACCAACGTATAAATCCCTGAAAAAATCTTTTGTTTTTTCGATTTACCGGAAATCAAAAATGCAATCAGCAATGCCAATGCAAAATTACAAAATAAAGCTAAATAAGCCGTAAAATTAATTTGAGGCACAACGTAATCGTTTGTTTTTTTCTGAAATGTCAAGTAAAACGGGAAAATCTTGCCGGCAACGACATCCCATTTATCAGGAGACGCGGCAATGAATGTATCCCGCACCCGTTCAAGCGTTTGCGCACCCAAAGCATAAACACGCTTACCCGATTCATTTTGAACGGAAACTGTCCAGTACAGCATATTTCCTAAAATCATCAAGTCATCCGTATCCAAATTGACCGGATCAATTCCCAATTGTACCGGATTGTATTTTCCACCGGCTTCTTCGATAATATAAACATTCCCTTTTTTATCAAAAAGAAATCCGTAAAACCGTTTATCGGCTACTTCCAACATCGAAAAATAAGCCGGTTTAATCGTGGAATCCAATTGTGTATTCTTCACAAACGGACGTCCATTCACCATTTTGATATGGTAAAGCTCATCCTTGGCATCCAAAGAAAAATATCCTTCATCGTATGGTTTCCGGATATTCAAATCCCCATACGTCCATTGCGCCGGAAAAGTATATCCGGCTTTCAAAAGGGCGGACTGGAAAAGCTCGCTCTTTTTTTGATTTAACGTATTTGTTTCATCATCAATAAATTCGATTTTGTCTTTCATGCGGAAAACATCGCCCGGAGATTCCAGTTTGGCTTTCTTCGGTAAAGATTCGTACATGATGTACAGACCTGTTTCGGGCCTGTGTATTTCGGCAGGCGCATAACGGAAATTGACCATTTTAACTCTTAATTCCCTTGGGTCTATGGCAATTCCATCTATACTGTCGGGCATTTCCCCATTGACCGTTAGTTGTCTGAAATTGAACAGCGGCAACGACTTGTCATATTCGTCGTCGGTGTAAACCGTACCTTCGTCGTCATGAAAAGGATTCTTCCGTCCGTCCGATTCGCGAAACATCAGTTTCTTTTTGACCGAACTGAAATATACAAACGGATAGTGACTTTTCGAAGAAGTCGCCGTTTTTACTAATTCGGGGATTCCCCATAAGCCCGCAATTGTTACGAAAAGCAACAAAATGATATATATAATTCTTTTGTTCATACTATTTTTATTTTTTACCCCTAAATCCCCTGAAGGGGACTTTTGCCGCAGCATAATGTTCAAACTCACTGCCCTACCCTCCCCTTCAGGGGGCAGGGGGGTATTAACTTTTCCCTTCCTTGAACCGTATCGCCGAATAAAACGAAAAAGCAAAAGCCAACAAAATAAACCCGACCAAATAAATCACAAACGGCTGATAAGCCCCTGCTTTTACACCCATAAAGAAGAACGAAATCACTCCCGCTCCGGGAATGAAATCCAAAACCCGTTGTTTCCATTGCGGTTCCAAACAAATCCACGACGCAATCAGATAAGCGGCTAATCCTGCCAAAAACCAAGGCAATATCAGCCAGAAAGCGCCCCAAACTATTTCCCGCGGAAAACCAAAACTCAATCCAAGCAATAACAATGGCACGGTGATGAGAATGAACAACAGCTCAACCGCCAGACCGTAAGCCAGCATCACCGCAATGATGTTCTTTTCGGGAAGCGGCAAATGCAAAGTCAGTTTCAAGCGCTTGAATTGTAATTCCGGAACGTATTGAGTCACAGCCAACAATATGCCCAACAACAGCGGTAAATATTTGAAATATTCGAAAAAAGACACGCCCTTTTCAATCGTTCCCTCCCAATAATTAATCATCCCCATCAACCGGCCTGTCTCTGCAATTTTCATAAAGGAATAAATTCCGGCACCCAAGAAAACAATTGCCATAAGGACAATCATACTCCGGGTTTTAATCCACTCTTTGTAAATAATTGATTGATACATAAACAATAATTGTATAACAATTTTTAATTCGTAATTCGTAATTCGTAATTAACTAATATTTCCCCGTTAATTCGATAAAAACATCTTCCATCGTTTGTCCCGGATGTTCCTCCATCAACGCTTTGGTTGATTTGTGCAGCAAAATTTTGCCGTAATCGAGAATGATGCAATCGTCAATCAGCATTTCCATATCCTGAATGATATGAGAAGTCAGAAAGACGGTTTTGTTTCCGCTTTCGACAAATTCCTTGAGATATTCGACAAACAACCGCCGGTAACCGGGGTCTAATCCCATGGAAAAATCGTCGAGAATCAGCAAATCCGGGTCTTGTGCAAACAGCAATCCCAAAGCCACTTGCGAACGTTGCCCGCAGGACATGGTACTGATTTTCTGCGTTGGGGTAACCTGCAACTTTTCGAGCAAGCGGAAATAAGCATCCCGTTTCCAATTCGGGAAAAACCGGCTGTAATAGCGTTCGATTTGCCGAACATTGAAATAACTGTGCTGGATATGTCCTTCCAAAAGCAAACCAATGCGTCCCTTCGTTTGCGGCGTAAGCTTGTCCATGCTTTCCCCGAACATCCGGCAAATACCCGATTGCGGTTTCAGATAACCGTTCAGGATATTGATGATGGTGGTTTTGCCGGTTCCGTTTTTTCCCAATAAGCCTAAAATCTTACCTTTCTGTACCTCAAAATTTAAATCTTTGTAAATCAAACGATTTCCATAATAATGAGTAATATTTTCACATTGAATAACTGGTGCCATGTAGATAATAATTAGAACACACATCCGGCAGCCAATGTGGCGGAATGGTGTGTTTTTCCGTTTAAGTAACTAATATTCAACGCTTGGATGTATTCGTATTGAAGACGGACATATCCGCGGAGAGACGCAGTCAGCAAGCGATTGTAGCCGATGCTCGTATTTCCTGAGAATCGCGGGGCGGTCAGGTATTCATATTCGCGGTAAAGGTGTTCGCCGGACGATTTCGATTGCGTTTGTCCGGGAGCATAACTTCCGTCGATTGCGGCTTCGTTTCCGCCGTTTCCATAGCTTGCCCCTAACAGGAAATCGTAGCGGTTTTTGTTTTTAATCAGTTGTTTTTCAGCTGATAAAAAGAGATTGTAAGCATGGATATCCTGTTTACGGAAATAAGGATAAAGCATTGTTGTTTGTTGCCGGCGATAGAAATCCATTCCTGCACGGAGTTTCCATTCGGGATGAAAATCCTGCACAAACAAGTTGGCCGTATAATCCATACGAGCATGTAATAAACTTTTGTTCAATACTTTATTATTTCCGAAATAGACGATGTCGGTGCGGTTGCCTGCGTTATTATCCTTACGCCAAATATTTTCAAAATTTTCCAATTGTTCCCGTTCCAAACTGAGCCGCCAGTCGTGCCGGTGTTGCGCCTGTAACCATGAGACTTGTCCGCGGTAGGCAAAAATAGTGGCGTTGTGTTCCGAATAAACAGGGGTCACGGTAGAGCGTTTGCCGTAATAGCCTTCCCGTTTCCGGTAAGATAATTCATTGAAAATAGTCCGTTTATCATTTGCTTGTATATGCAATTGCAAGGATATTCCATTGAAATTATTTACGATGGGATTGCTGTTGTTGCTGTCGGTATAGCCCTCACCGCCAAAGAGTTCATTCTTTCCGAAGAAGTTTCCGAAACTGATAAACGAGGTATATTTCCGGTCGGTGGTTCCGTAGGTTTTAAAACGCAGGTCTTCCACGCTTTTCCGGTACAAATAATTGAATCCCAATTCAATGCGTGAATTTAAGCGATAGCTGACGCCAAGGCTTGACGAAAAGTCCAATAGCGAATTAGTATGCCGCAAATCTTTGTACTTGGCATAGTTGGATGCTTCGTAATCTATTTTCCCGCCCAAAGTCCATCGTTTAGACAGGTCGTAAGCAATTGCTCCCGTAAGGCAATAATCTTCTTTGGCTTTGTCGCCTGCCGTACCGGAGGTTACTTCAACGATGTCAAACGCATTGTAATAGGGATTGATAAGCATGGAGCCATCCATGTTTTTCCCTTGAAAACCGGCGTATTTTATCTTGCCGTAAAAGACTGTTTGAGGATTCAGGCGATAGAATGATTCGGATTCGACACTGAATTCCAAACTGTTATTCGATTGGAAATAATTGACAAAGTCGCCTTGACTTTTGTTGGCTGATATTTCGGCGTATGAGATACCGTCAACAGACAAGTGATGCAGTCCGGCGGCATTTTCGCCGGTGAGGGCAGCATCCCGCAGGCGGATATCATCCATGTTGCGCCAACTTTGCGAAGGCGTTTGTGCAGTTAGTCCGGCAGCGCTTAGTAAAACTCCGCCGAACCATGCTACAATTTGTATTTTTACTTTGTCGAACATTATTACGAACTATTAATCTTTCAAAGCAGCTTGTTTTCGCTGATGGAAATCTTCGGTGGAGTTATTGGTGTCCTTGTAAATAATTCTTGCGCCGAGTTTGAGCGAGGCTTCCGCATCAATGCCGCTCGGATCGGTGGTTCCGCCTTCAACGACTCCGGCTGTTCCTTTGTCATAGTCATAGACAATTTTTCCGGCATTTTCGGAAATCGCTTCGGTTGCTTCTTTATCCACATTGCGATACAAGGTATAGCCCAGAGCATTCGTCAGATAAGCAGAGCCGGCATCCACATTGTCCGTAAGACGTTTGATGCTTTTGGTTTCTTGCTCTTTCTGGAAGATTTCTATACCGTCAACAACCCATGTTACCGGTGTTTTCAGGTTGGCTTGAGTTGCAGACGATCCATGCAGAACGATATTGTTAGCATCGTTTACAAAAACGTCCGGCGTAGTTCCTTGCGGCTGGAAGATAAAAAATGCGGGCGAACTGTTGCTTGTTACAAAAGCGTTTACTGTTAAGCCGGCTATTTTGTATCCTTTCAAATAATGGCTTTCCGGTATGACGTCGGCTACTTTATAATAAGTGGGATTTGTCCAAACGGCAAGATCATAAGCTGCGTAATAGCCGGGATTGGCAAAATTGACGGAATTGCTGTACGTCTGCGTATTGTCGATGGCATTTTCCAAAGCAATCACAATTTCTTTGCCGGCATCTAATACTGCGTTGCTTTCCAACGACCAGATACCGTAACCTGCCGGTATCCATCCTTCATTTTTATAAATCAATTCGCCGCCTGATATGAAGTTGTTGGTAGCGTGTCCGTTTCCCGGCATACAAGTTCCTATGCTGAGATTTTTCAGCGAAACCGGTTCGGATGAATTGTTGTACAGAATCACATATTTGTCATTGTAAAATGCACCGGAATTGTCGTTTTTCTGGCATCCGCCGATGTATATTTCCTTGATAACTACACGACCGATTGCGTTATAAATCGTTTTTACACCCGGCGTAATCGAATCAATGCCGGAAACGGTAAATTCCTGAAATGCGTTGTCCTTCCAGATTTTAATGGTAGGCACAATCTCTTGCGCTTTTGCGCTGTTTGCCAAACTTAATGCGAATGTGGCAACAATGAGTAAAAGTATATTTTTTTTCATTCTAATAACATTTTTAATTGATTAGATAATACATTGATTTTAATTTTTTACGATTTTACTCGTTTTCCCGCCGGCTTGCAAAATGTAAATGCCTTTGGGAAGACCGGATAAATCCAAAGAAACTTTGGTCTCTTTACTCTCAAATGATTTTACTTTTCGCCCGCTCAAATCCACCAAGATAATTATCCCCAACGGATTTTCCGCTTCGATGGTTAAATTGCTCACAACCGGATTCGGATACGCCGTTAATTTCGGAACCTTTATTTCCGGAATGGATGTTCCCAACGTTTGTACCGGAAAGGTAACGCTTTTCAAATCATCGAGCGCATAGGTTTTTGTATCTCCGTTCACCAAGGCAAAAACGGCATTCCCATTGGCGTCGAAAGTTATTTTACTCCAATCGGCAAAATAATACGCTTTGTTGGAATCGTCCGTAAAGTTCCACTGTACGGTCAGTTGCGGAACATCATCCGCCTTCGTTGCCGTTCCCGTGCATATTAGCGCTACGAGAACCATTCCCAAAACAATTTTTTTCTTTTTCATATTGTTAAAAATTAAATTACATTTGAATTAGTGACGCTTGTTTTCGCTGATGAAAATCGACGGTGGAATTATTTGTATCCTTGTAAATAATTCTTGCGCCGAGTTTGAGAGAGGCTTCCGCATCGATGCCGCTGGGATCGGTGGTTCCGCCTTCAACAAGGCCGGCTGTTCCTTTGTCATAGTCATAGACCATTTTTCCGGCATTTTCAGGAATCATTTCGGTTGCTTCCTTATCTACATTCCGGTACAAGGTATATCCCTGATTATTTGTCAGATAAATAGATCCGGCATCGACATTGTCCGTGAGCCGTTTCTTGCTGTTTGCTTCCTGCCCTTTCTGGAATATTTCTATTCCGTCAACAATCCAATCTACGGGCGTTTTCAGATTTGCCTGACTTGACGACGTTCCGTGTAAAACGATGTTATCTGCATTGTTTGCAAAAGCAGCCGGCGTACTATTTTTCGTTTGGAAAACAAAAAATGCGGGGGAACTTACGCTTAACGGCCATGCGTTGCCTACTGCTCCCGCTATTTTATACGCTTTCAGATAATGGTTGCCGGGTATGACGTCGGCCACTTTGTAATAAGTAGTATTTGGCCACACAGCAATATCATAAGCTGTGTAATAACCGGCGTTGGCGAGATTGACGGAGTTGCTGTAAGTTTGCGTGTTGTCGATGGCGTTTTCCAAAGCAATCACAATTTGCCGGCCGGCCTCAAGCATTACGTCGCTTTCCAATGCCCAAATGCCGAAACCCGCCGGTATCCATCCCTGTTTTAGATAACTTAATTCGCCTCCCGACATAAAATTGTTGGTGGCGTGTCCGTTGGAAGGCATACAAGCCCCCAAGCAGTAGTTTTTCAGTGAAACAGGCCCGGATGAATTGTTGTACAGGATTACATATTTGTCATTTTGGAAAGCCCCCGACCCATCGTCTTTCTGACAACCGCCGTTATATATTTCCTTGATAACCAATTGACTTGTTTTTGACATTGTCAGTGGCATATCAAATACGTTTTGCGACAGGCTTTCATTCACGACCATATTGCTTTTGGTACCGTTGAACAGGATATAATTTTTGTCTTCCAAATAAGATTCGAATGACATGGCTTCATACACTCCTACTGCAACCGTAAAATCGGCCATACCCGATGCATCTGTTTGTGCTTCGAATACGGCATAGTTACCGGTTAATTTGACGGGGACGCCTGCTCTCGGCTCATATCCGGCCGGATAGACCAACCGGATTTTCACCTCAATGGTTTTTATGTCTTCATTTTTCTCATCGCACGAATGGGCTGTCGCGAGAAGTATGCCAATCATCGCTAACGAGAATATCTGTTTGACTGTGTTTATTTTACTTTTCATACCATTTTATATTTTTATCCGCAACGTCAATCCGTAATAAAACTTGGGAATATAGGATGTGCCGTATATTGTTATTTCCGAATCTCGATTTCCGGATTTAATCAACTGCGTGTTGTTCAAAAAGTTAATTGCATTGAATGTCATGGAAACATGGTCGCCGATTTCTTTCGTAACGCTGATATTGGCGGAATAATAGGCCGACAGCGTGTTGGCATTGAAATAATAATCGGTATTGGATTTTCCCACCAATTTAGCCAATTCATTATACAACTCCCGGTCGTTGTCCCTTGCCCATGCCAATTTTTCGGCAAAAGGAATTTTTGTATTCATATCCTCATAAGACGTATAATATAAAGGATAAACACCAATATAACGGTCGGAATTGTAGATTCCGGAAGGATTATCGTTTGACGGAAAATAACCGGCGCGGTCATCCAATGCAAAACCGCGTTGTCCGCCGCTGTATTCGCTCAGATTTTGGGTATAATTGTAGAGAGTGCCTTCAAGACGTAATGAAAAAATCATCCGGATAGCAGGAATATGCGTTGTCAGGGTCAAATTAGTCGTAAGATTCTTTTTTTCACTGCCATTGGAAACACCTGATGTACCGACATAATAGCCGATATATTTGTAGGGATTGCCATCCGTCATCATTTGAGATACCGGAGAACTGGCGGTTATTTTCTCTTCTACGCCTTTGTAGCGGTAATAATTTCCGTCGAGGCGGATGGAAGTCATAATCGCCTCTATTTTGTTGAAATCGATCACCCAATCTATACCGTTTTGCGTTGAAGGAGAACCATTTATGTACATGTTGTTTGATTTAAACGTTTTCATTTCCCGGTATGCAAGCGTTTCGGCGGGATGTCCGCCGGTTTTATCGGAAACCGTAACAATTCCTGTTGTCCGGTCGATTGAGTAAATCCTGTTTCCGGCGGGAATATTTGACGATTCCAACTGTTTCTGGTCTGTAAATTTATATTCAAACGGCGTATATTCCGTCGAGGTAGTATAAGAATTTTTAAGTTTGTTCCTGTAAAATGTTGCGGAAATATTGACGCCTTTGAGCCGTGCTTCAAATCCGATTTCCGCCTGTTGATTGTATTGCCATTTCAAGTCCGGATTGTATTTCGAGACGTAGGGACGTAAATAGTAGGCGTAAAAAATCGTTCCGTCGGGCATGGCTCCGGGAGCGAAAGCGAGTTTATCCGAATAGGCGGGAGAAGGATAAAGAATCGAAAATGAAGGGAGTTTAACCGCTTCCCCCCAGCCGGCATGTATGGTAAATTTTTCTATGATATATTTGGCATTGAAACGGGGCGACAAACTGCCGACATTTCCATAAGCCGAATTTTTAATCAATGTGACATCCGAACGCAAACCGGCCAGTAGTTTTAACATGGATTTACCGAGTGCGATATCTAATTTTTCTTCGAGATATGCGGAAACCGTATTCATGAACGGCACTTGGTCGTAACGATATTCCCTCCAATCCGGCGCATTCCGTAAATTGTCATAATAGAGGCCTTTGCCCTTGTTTCCGGAACTGTTGAAATCTGCTCCCAACATTAAATTACTTTGTATGGCATTGTATTTCTTTGCCCATTTTGCCTTTAGTTTGGCTGTGTAATTCAACGGTTTACTATCGGTATAAGCCGTTTCATACCAATAACCTCCGGGAAGAAGTCCGACAGGTGCATCGGGAAATTCATCGTATTTTTGTGCAACAAAATATCCTTCTTCCAATCCATGAATGGCTGCAACGGAAGTGGAACTTGATTTATTGACTTTTTCAGTGCTTAAATTATCGGAATAACTTAGCGCTGCGGAAAATTCAACAAGCGTAATCCAGGGTTTATTGAGCAACCAATTGAGTTTTAGATTTCCTCTCAGCGTATTGTCTTTTTCTTTAACGTATGTTTCCCTGAAACTGTCCGGGTCGGCGTGGCTGTCGTATCCTCCGGTATTTCCGGAGATACCGGCCGTAAGCGTCAGCGGTTGGTTTTGTTTGTTAAACGTATTTTCGTAAATCAACGATAAACTGTTCCTGTCGTAAGAAGTATAGGGAGAAGCCAATTCGGATATGGATTTGGTATATTCGATGGAAGCGTTAAGCACGCCGGCATTGTGTTTCAGGTCAAAACCCTTGCTTGCGGACACTTGTTTGGTGTTCGGTTTCGTAGCCAATTCAACAAGTAGGGGTGATTTTCCTTTCCGGGAATTGATTCTGACGACTCCATTCGACAAATCGCCATATTCCACGGAAGGGATTCCGGTGATAATTTCGATGGATTCGACGTTATGCGTTGCAATATTCCGCGTATCTATTCCGTAAACTTCTCCGATAGAAGATGTTGACCCGGCATTGAAAGCCGCATTATTGGACAGGCGGACGCCGTCCACTTCTACCGCCGTCCCAAAAGTAGAATTACCCTGTTCGCCGGTAGCGCCGCGGACAGCCAAGCGTTGGACGCCGGAGGCAAGATGCAGGTTGCGATTGGTTTGCCGGCCGGGAAGCAAGCTCATCGCATCGGACACGCCGGACATCTGCAAATGGTCGAGTCCCGCGCGGTCGATAACGTATGAAGTTGCTGTTTCGCCGGATTTGCTTTTGGCGGTAATCACCACTTCTTTAAGCGCCAGATTATCTTGCGGCAAATAAAATACCAAATCCCGCATGTTGCCGGTAAGTTTCACATCAAAGGTTTTTTTGGCATATCCCAAACAAGATACCATTATACGAATCTCGCCTCTCGAAATATTTTTCAAAAGAAACTCTCCTTTTTCATTCGTGATTGCCCGCAACTCATTGGCCGTAATCTCCACCGAAGCATATTCTATCGGATTATTGGTTTTATCTTCCAGAATCCTCCCCGACAAGGAATACTGACAAGCGGCTATGTGGCAAACACATAAGAAAATAAAAACAAAAGCTATTCGCATTTTAAGTATCGTACTTGATAATGTGCAAAAGTATATATAAGGAAACCTATCCACAATCCCGTAATTAGGGTATTTTCCTGACAGAAACATCCCTAAAAAGAGGGGCTTTGTGGAATGTGTGGTAAAGTATTGAGGATTTAAAAATATCATAATCAGCCATAAGTATGTAAAAATAGTGAGTTATGGCTGATTATAAAATTATGCTAACAGAATAAATTATTGAGTTTCAATTCATTTTGGATTATTCCCGAATATTTATTTTGTTTTACGCCAAAAGTAGTAAGCATCAATAAATGGACGGCTTTTTGCGTGCCTGTTTCCTCTTTAAAAGCAAAAATCTTGTTGCGCAAATTGGATTCATATTCTTTGGTAATGGCAAATTCTTTTCCCGCAAATTTTATTTCTACCAGGTTGATAATGCCGTCTTTTCGATTGATTACCAAGTCGATTTGAGCGGCAGGATTTGATTTTTCGCTGCGCCACGCCGACACAGACGACTGAATTCCCGAAATTCCCATTGTTTGTTTGATTTCTGCCGTGTGCAACAAAACCAGCATCTCAAAGGCAAAACCCGCCCAAGTGTTGTGCAGCGGCGTGTCTAACGAATTTGTCCAAAAATGTTCGTTGTTATATTCGTTTTGGGCGATAAATTTGAAATAAAACAGCGTGAAAGGGTCGATAAGTTGATAAAGCCTGTCACGTTTTTTTCGGTCGAAAGTGGCGTATTTTCTGATAAAATCGCAATATTCAAGATTTTGCAGAATTTTCGTCAGCGTGCCGCCTCCCTTGATTTTTGCAGTCGTTTCTATTTCGCTGCGACTCAATCCCTTGCCTTTTTTGCTCAATGCTTTCACCACTTTAACATATTCTTCCGACTTGCGAAACAGAGCCGCATAAAGATTGTTAAATTCGTTTCGGAGTTCACTTTTTTGCGAAAAAAACAGATTGTCAATATTCTGCGCGATACTCAAACCTTTTTTAATTTTACTCAAATAAAACGGAATACCGCCCATAATCATATAATATTCAGCAATTTGCATACGGCTCAATTCTATTTTTTTTGCTTTGAAATACAATTCACATTCCAATAAACTAAATGGTTGGAGGAAAATGCTTGCCGTAAGGCGATTATATAGTCCGCCGTGATTGTTGATTAAGTTGTTGATAATCCACGAAGTAGCAGAGCCACAGACAATCAGCCACAAAGGTATAAAAAAGTTGCGATATTTCAAAATATGATTTTATAATCAGCCATAAGTATGTAAAAATAGTGAGTTATGGCTGATTATATTAAAAACAAAAAAATCGTGTAAAACAGGAGAATTATCTGCGGAAACCGGGTATTTTTATACAGTTTCAGCAAGATATATTGTTTTATTTTTCGCTTAAACTCATAAAAAATACAGGGTTTAAGCGAATAATATTTTAGGTTCTTGTTCCCGATATCTTCTTGTTTAATCTGTTTTTTCCAGTATAAAGTCTCCCATCAATCCATAATCCAATTGTCGGTAATCGTTGCCTGCCGGGTAGTTTTTCACACCCCTGAAATGCCAGGGACTTACTATTCCCTTTTCGGAATTATGGAAGGGACCGAACAGGTTTTTGTTGCTGCCCACCACTTTCACTTCAATGGTGTTGGCGCCCTGTTTCAGTTTGTCCGTCACATTGACGCTGTATGGCTCAAAGCCGATAATTCCTGCGGATTCGCCGTTGACCGAGACTTCGGCTACCGTTCCCGTCCATTCGCCCAAATTGACGCGATAAGAAGCATTTTCCGATATTTCGTAAGTTTTTGAATAGGATACGATGCCCGGATAGAACGACCAACCCTGTGTTTTCCAACTGCCCGTTGTAAGCGAAACGGGCGGATGGATAGTCCAGCCTTTGGCAGCAGGTTGCACGGAGAAGTTACCCAAGATGATGACCTGCTCAATCTCTGCCATGATTTTCATAGGCGAGAGGTCAATCACAAGGCTGTTTTCGCCTTTCTTCACCACTTCGCCGATATTGAATACCCTTAAATCGCGGTCGAGAAACCATTTGTCGGCTTCGGGCTTGAGCGCTTTTCCGTTCAGCGTGATATTGTACAAGTCAGGACGCTCCACCACAGCCTGCATCCCCGACCTGTCAAAATCGCCTGCCACGGTGAAATGATAAGTAGCCTTGAAACCGCCTGTTTTGAAGGTGTCGCGGCTGACCGTGTTGTCTTTGTACTGCACGGAAGTGTTCCACGGGTTGCCCGATGTGAACCCGTGATGTTTGAAGGTTTTATCGGCTGCATCGAAAATATGCAGGTCGCGGAATGTTTCCTTATCCAACTGCAAATCACAAAAGTCAATGGTCAGCACATTGTTTCCTTGCGGGGTAACCGTGAGCGGCGATGATTCCTGCAATGCAACAAATTTGCCTGCCACTGCGGACGGTTCAAAACCTTGTTGTTTCTTGTTAAAGACATACAGTAAAAGGCTTCCGGCAGGCGGAATGTCAAAATTCAGTTGAATATTTTTTCCGTCGGCAGTTTCGGGATAATCCTGCATTTCGCCTGTGAGCGTATTCAGCAACACCGCATCCTTGCCCACCGTGGAAATCGTTCCCCGGGTCGCTTCTTCAAGGCTTGAGTTCACTAAGAACAGCACCTGCCCGTCGGCCATCACACGACGGTGATGAAACAGATTGCCTCCCTGTCCGGTAAAAGCAATATCAGGCGAAGTAAAATAATTTGCAATCACTTCATCATTCAGTTCCGTAAAATAGTGAACATTTTTGTTTTCGGCAAAAAATCTTTCCATTTCCGTATCGGGTTTACCCTCCAAAACGTTGGGCTTGGAAAATGCCAATATTATACCGCCTTTTTTCACAAATTCTTTCAATAGATTGAATGTAGGAGCATCCAGATTTTCCGTCAATGGCGGAATCACCACTCTGGAGTAAGCCCGTTTATTGACAACAAATTTTTCTTTGTCTGATTTTCCGTGGTCTTTGATGATATTTTCAGAGCCGAGGTCATATTCTATCTGCGCTTTTTCGAGTCTGGTAACGAATGTCTGAAAAGCCTGTCCTATCTCGGCGAATTTCCGATTACTGCTGTGATACAGCCAAACCGATGTAGTCGGTTCAAGAATGAGCAAATCGTTCAGTTGCTCTCCTGCGGACAAAGCCATTGACAAACGGGCAAAATGCAGGTTGAGATAACTGTAATAGTCCCACCAAGGCTCCACCTCAGAAAATACAGGCGGGTAATCGTACTTACGTGCACCGGAAATGCTCAAATCAGCGATATGCTGGTTCATGAAATTGACACCCAGCGCATATTCCCAGTCGCCAAGCCGTTTGTAGTCGCGAAAAGTTTCTTCCCACGCGCCGCCACCGTAAGTTTCGCTAAGGGTGCGGCGATAGCCCATCTGATTGGCTACACTGCTTAATTCTTTTACCGAACGCACATTGCCAAACTGCGCGCCCGTACTTTCCTCGTCGAACTGATTGAACAGCATGTCAATAGCAGGCATCTGATGCCAGGCATACATCGCCATATTGTCGGGACCATGCCCCATGCCGGGCCAACCGTGTTCCCAATAATGACCTGTGAATTTGAGGTCATGCGCTGCACAATATGCGGAATAGGGCTTTGCCCACCGGTCAACAAACAATTGCAGCAAAGTTTGCTGATAGTTGTGACGAACCGTCTTCCATTCACCCGTCTCTTCGTAAAGCGATGGTAAAGCGTTTTTCAAATCGTAACCCCAACGGCTTTGGAATACCTCAAACAAATCGGGCGTCCACCGGATACCGCCGGGGGACTCTATCTGAGGTTCATCGGTAAAAACACCGAGCACCGACTTGCCAAATTCATCGCCAATCGCTTTTTCATATCCCGGCATGGTTACTTCAAGAAATTTCTGCGTAACCCCCGGATATAACAAATCTACATACGAAAAACCGCCATACCATTCGGATTTGCCATGATATGTTTTTGAAAACAGATAGTAATTACCGGTTTTTCCCGCTTCGTCTTTCAGACTGGCGGTAATATCGATGAATTTTTCGCTGTCTTCTTTCAGGCAGATAAAATAATCGGCAACATTGTCAGGCAAAACTTCCGCTTTGGTCAGTCGCAAGCCCTGCCCCTGATTGTAACTTTCGGGCATCTGCGCAGGCACATGACCGCCTGCAAAGCCGCTGGGATACGAGTTTTCGTCATATATCCACACGTTCATGTCCAACTCCTTGGCTTTATCGACGGTGTAACGGTAGAGCGCAAACCACTCATCGCCAAGATACTCGGTCACCAATCCCGGACGGGGATGCACGAACACGCCGCCAAACTTTTTGGCTTTCAGTTCGGTCAGCGAGCGGTCGATGATTTCGCGCGTTATCTTGGTGTTCCACACCCAAAGCGGCGCTGTGCCGTATTCTTTCGAGGGTTCGGCAAATTTTTTACGCAAGGATTCGAAATCGTTGATGTTGTCTTCCTGTGTTGACAGGGTAGTACAGGATACAGATACTCCTGATACCAAAAGGCACAACAGGATACTGTTCCGGAAATTGGAAAAAATTGTATTCATGGACAAAACTATTTAGGGGCGGGGGTAAGGGATAAAACATATCCTTGCTCGTCAGCCTGAATCGCACCCACAGCCGGCGAAGCCACATGCATTCCGGCAACCGGAATTTTGTTTTTAGCAGCAAACTCCATTAGTTTCTTACGAGATGCAATGGCTTGCTTGGCATCCGTATCGTAAGTAACCGCCAACTCGGGGTGAGGCAGTTGAACGGCCGTCACATGCGTCAAATCACCCCAAACCAACAAACGAGAGTTGCCCGATTCAAGCAGGTAAGCCGTGTGGCCGGGCGTATGTCCGTAAGCGGCAATGCCTTGAATACCTGAAAAAATGTTTTGCTTTTTACTCCCCAATGCTTCGGGTTGGAATAATTTCAAACGGGTTTTATAAACATCCAAAACATTATGCGCCAATTTATTATCACTCTTCATCCAATAGTCGTATTCGGGTTGGGCGATGTACAAATCAGCATTGGGAAATACTTTTTTGCCGTCGGCAAGCAATCCGCCGATATGGTCGCCGTGCATGTGCGTAAGCAGAATGACATTGATTTGTTCGGGCGTAACATGCAGGGATTTCAGATTTTTCAACAAGTTGCCTCTTCCCAAGCCGGCATCTATCAGAATATTTTTACCGGGCGTTTGAAGCAAAAAAGCATTGACTTGCGATTGAAATCCGTTGGGAAGATATTTTTGAATCAGTTCCGGCGTTGCACCGATGAGTATTTTCGGATTTCCGGCACCCATCTTTTCGGCTAAGGTACTCAGTTTGAATTGTCCAAGGTTGAAAGTAAAAACATCTTTATCGTCGGATGTTCCGGAATATCCCACCGGATGATTGATGACCAATAGTTGAGTCGGATTCAATTTCAGCGCTTTAACTAATTCGTTTTTATTCATCGTACCTCTGGGAACTGTCGCCAATCCGCAACCGGCGCAAAAGAGCGAAATATTCTGGGAAACAATTCCGCCATCAATCGCTCCGCACAACCGTGTTCCTTCATCATTTGCATTTCCGAGACGGGAAAGTTCGGATACCACCAACAGGGAGACTGGCGCTTTCAGCGCAAAATCCTGTCCGGAAGCAATTAAAGGACGGAAATCGCCGGCGGCAACCGGTTTAAGTTCATGCGCTTTGGGATCGTACAAATAAGCTCCTTCTTCCATAATCGCGTAAACATCGACGTCCTGTTTATTCAGAGCGGACGGAGCCGTTATCATGCCTTTTTCGGGACGGTTAATTCCGCAAGCAGCCCAAAGCAAGTCCGAAAGGTCTTGCAAACTCAATTTCCTTTCGGAAAAATTACGTTCGGAATACCGGTCGGCAAAAGCTTTCATCACTACCGAACCGCGCGTTTTATCCGGCGCATTCAGTTTTATCGGTTCAAGTTTTTGTGCAGACATTGTTGTACAAACATTAAAAACAAGCAAAATGAATAATAAGTGTTTCATAAAAGATAATTTTTTAATCAGATTTGCAAATTTAGTAAAATATTTCTCTATATCAATATTTTCTTCAGCAATCTTCGTCCAGTGCCTTAACATTTTATTATCTATCACATGGAAGTAATAATATTCAAAAAATCGTTAGGATTGATGACTTTAATAGAACTATTTGAAAAATGACCTGGATTTCTGGTTATAATATAATCCGCTTCTATACTCTCTCCCACTATATATTGAACCGAATCTTCAAAATCATTCCATTCCAAATTTAATGCTTTATAAATATTGTCATCAGTAATTGTCGCAACATAAATTACTTGCAACAATTTTTTTAATAATTCCGATGTGACAGCCTTATCTTTATAATATTTTCTTGCAACATAATAAATATCAGTTACAGCCGATGCAGATACATACGCATCAATAATATCTTTTTCCGATAAAAGTATAACCTTTGCAGCATCTTCATAAAACGGTTCTCTTTTTAGTAAAACATCAAGAGCTATATTAGTGTCAATCAATATTTTCATGTTTTTGCAATCTTTCTTTTTTTATATCGTCAAGAGATATATTCGAAAGTGGAACAGACCCAATTAACGACTGAGTAATAGAGTCTTGAAGCATATTATCAATTGCAGATTTCGTCAATTGAGGACTTCTTTTGTTTTCAACAACAGGTAACACTATTATCTCAACCTGCTTACTTCTAAACGATTCAGGCAAAGATAACAGTGTTTTTAATGTATCAGTATCTACAATTCTTCTTAATGCTTCCATAATTACATCTCTAAGAATGATTTTTATCTTGCAAAAATACGAAAATAATCGTATATTTGCAAACCGACGCAAAGTACCGCCACTTGCAGGACATCAACAAATCTTTTCGCTTTTATTACAAATTTTGTACTCATTCTAATTCAAATATCCAATGAGTACATCAATCAAATTGAAATTCATACCCTCGAAAGTAAAAGAAAAAGAGGGCGTTATCTGTCTGCAACTGATTCACAACCGGAAAATCAAGTTGTTGAGAACCCGTTTTCATTTGCACCTGCACGAATGGGATAAGCAAAAGGAAACCGTTGTTTGCCTGACTGCCGATTCTGAGCGCAACACATTCCTGCAATCCATAAAAACACGGTTGGAAACGGAATTGCGGCAAATGGCAGACCTTGTTTGCCTGCTTAAAATGCGGGGAGATTACACCGTAGAGGAACTGACGGATTTGTACGCCAACAACTCTTTCAATGGCTATTTGTTCCCGTTTATTGAATATATTATTAAAAACCTGACAGACAATAACCGCAAAAAAACAGCAAGTATTTGCATGACAGCCAAGAAAAGTTTCGAGCGTTTCCTTTGCAGTCAGGATATTTTACTTGACAACATTGATAACGATTTAATGCGAAAATATGAAAATTGGTTGAAAACTGCGGGTGTAATGAAAAATACCGTTTCCTGCTATATGCGGGCTTTACGTTCTGTTTATAATCAGGCGGTTAAACGCGGTTTAACAATACAGAAAAATCCTTTTGCCAATATTTTTACACGCATTGACAAAACTGTGAAACGTGCTGTAAATGAGGAAGTAATTATTCAACTTAAAAATATGGATTTGTCCGCTCACAGCGAGTTGGCATTAGCCCGCGACCTGTTTATGTTCAGTTTTTATATGCGGGGAATATCGTTCGTGGATATGGCAAATCTTCGGAAAAATAATGTGAAAAACGGCTATATTGTTTATGTCCGAAGTAAGACCAAACAAACGCTAAGCGTTAAAATAGAAGATTGTATGCAGGAAATCATAAGCCGCTATGAACGGCAAACGCTCAATGATTACTTATTGCCGATTTATACTGCACAAAATCATGATAATACCAGCCAGCTGCGCAATCACAACAAACGCCTGAAACGTATTTCCGAGATACTGAAATTGGAAAAGCCGTTAAGTTCGTATGTTTCCCGCCATACTTGGGCTACATTGGCATTGCGCAAAGGCGTTCCGGTGGAAGTTATCAGTGAAAGTATGGGACACGAAAACGAGACCACTACCCGGATTTATTTGGCTTCATTAGGACAATCCGTTGTAGATAAGGCAAATGCAGAGATAATCAGGTTGAAATAGCAGTTCCGATTATTACGAATAGGTGGTATTGAAATGCTAAATAAATGCCGTAAAATTACAAAATATTTGCCAATCAGAATGATATAAAAACGAAAAAAATTACATCATAATAATAAAAAGATGAGATAAATGCGCATAAGTCGTTGATTTTATGTGTGTTTAATACGATATTTAATTATTTTTTAGTTTCCAAAATTTTGTCATAAAACTATCCGGTTGAAATATAATATGATATTTATTCCAAAGAAAGTATTGCAAAATGTTTGTTTTACAATTTGTTTAACCTTTCGTTTAACTCAAAATCATCAACTATCTATGTCGTTTATAAACAACAAGTTAATATGATTGGGATTTTTAGTTCCTCCTATTCGTAGTAGGCAGTAAAGGTGCGAAATAAGTTGTTAATTCTTATTCCAATAAAATTTATGGGTAGTGTCCTAAATTATCAGAATACATTATTTCCATAAGTTCCTGTTTTATAATAATACCTTTCGATATAGATTCCAATAACATTGTCGTGTATCTGTTCGTTCTTTGAAAAACATATCGTTTTTC
>BNTV01000049.1 GCA_025996865.1 Bacteroidia bacterium | reverse complement strand
ACAGAATGGTTGACCGATGTCCTGAATCGTATCAATGAACACAAAGTAAACGAACTAGCCGATTTGCTCCCTATGAACTGGGCGGAAAAAAATCCGCAAGAGTAGATTACCGAATGCTTACAGTGTAGGCGGTTTTTAAGTGATTGCTTCGGGTATCATCCTGCTGCGATTTGTCTGTCCAAAAAGGCAACGGATAAGTAGTGAAACTTTCGCTTAACCCTGCTATATTCTTCATTTTCCCATACTGGAAGAATATAGAGAAATAATGCCTAACTAATTTATTTATCAGACACTTACTTTATCCCTCCGTATTTTTCTAATATTTGCGAAATTTTTTGTACTTTTGCATGTTAGATTTCAGAAATAAAAAATCAAACGCGAATGACAGACAAAATCAAACAACTCATCCTTTTTTTCAATCCTTACAAGGGAATCCTGTATTTTCTGGTTCTCCTCTTTTTCTTTCATTTTTCATGGAAAATAGCAATTGACGGGGATATGGAAGGAGATTACATCTACCTTTTCGGAAAAGACATTACCCCTGCATGGTTTTACACCGCCTGTCTCTGGTTGACTTCGGCCGTCGCATGGTTCGTACACCTGTTTCCCGGCACGCAAGACCTTATCAAAGAGCCGGTTTTGCTGTATTTTCCCAATGGAGGAATTAGCATTGCCATTGCCTGGGGTTGTACTGGACTCAAACAGATGTTTATTTTTGCCGGTATCATCCTGTTTTATTGGGGACCTTTTCTGAAAAAACTGTGGTACATTCCGCTGGGTTGTACGATCCTGACCATTTACAATATAATGCGCATCGGTTTAATCACCCTGTTTACCCGTGGATATCCCGAACGATTCGATTCGTTGCACGACGGAATATTCCGGTACATTTATTATACCATTGTTTTCCTACTGTGGGTGTATTGGGAAGACGTTATCGTAAAAAAATACAGAAATGAGAAATGTCAAAGAGAAAATACAAGCGTTGAAAACACGGATGCAGGCTGAAAACGTCAAAGCTTGCATCATTCCCTCTACCGATCCGCATATCAGTGAATACCCGCCCGAACATTGGAAAACCCGCGAATGGATATCCGGCTTCACCGGCTCGGCGGGAACAGTCGTTGTTACACTTGAAAAAGCCGGTTTGTGGACAGATTCCCGCTATTTCCTGCAAGCGGAAACCCAACTGAAAGACTCCGGTATCGAACTGTTTAAGATGGGATTACCCGAAACGCCAAATTTTATCGACTGGCTTTTTTCGGAATTGTCTCCCGGAGATTCCATCGGTATTGAAGGTTCCGTTTTTGCCGCTTTGGAAGCGCAATCATTCATAGAAAATTTCTCTAAAAAAGGCTTAAAAGTCCATACCGATTTTGCCCCTTACTCGCAACTTTGGGAAGACCGCCCCACCCTGCCCGACAATCCCGCATTTATTTTACCGGAACGGTTTTCCGGAAAATCCTGCCGGGAAAAAATCAAAAAAGTAACGGAAATTTTAAAGAAATACAATGCAGACATAACCATTCTTGCCGCTTTGGACATGATTGCGTGGCTGTTCAACATCCGTGGAAACGATGTGGCCTACAATCCGGTTTGCCTGAGTTATGCCGTTGTTTCCGAAAAAGAAACCGTACTATTTATCCGTCCGGAAAAATTAACGCAAGAAGTAGCAGATTACCTTTATTCTCAAGGAGTTGTAATTGCCGATTATCATAAAATAACAGACTATGTCCAATCTTTAGCCCTCCACCTTTCACCCGTTACCGTTTTGATTGCTCCATCCAAAATCAATTATGGTTTATACGCCGCTATTCCCGAAAATTGTGTTAAAATCGAAATGGCAATTCATCCGGTTGATGCCTTGAAAAGCATTAAAAATGAAACGGAAATCGCAGGAATCCGCAATGCCATGCAAAAAGACGGCGTTGCGATGGTGAGATTCCTGATGGATTTGGAAAAATCTTTGGCTTCGGGTGAAAGAATCAGTGAAGTGACAATTAGTGAAAAACTTCACCGATACCGTAGTGAACAAGCCTTTTTTGTCGGCGACAGTTTTGCAACCATCGCCGGATACGGCCCGCACGGAGCGATTGTCCATTATGAGGCCGACGAAGAAAGTGACGCGGAAATTTTTCCGGAAGGCATCTTGCTCATAGATTCCGGCGCACAATATTTCGACGGAACGACCGACCTCACCCGTACTTTGGCGCTCGGCGCAATTTCCGATGAGATGAAAAAAGATTATACGGCTGTCCTGAAAGGACACATCGCTTTGGCAACTGCTTGTTTCCCAAAGGGAACCGTTGGTATGCAATTGGATATCCTCGCCCGGCAATTCCTCTGGCAAAACGGAACGAATTATTTGCACGGAACCGGTCACGGCGTCGGACATTTCCTTAACGTGCACGAAGGCCCACAAAGTATCCGGATGAATTACAACCCTGCAACCTTGGAATTGGGAATGGTAACTTCCAATGAACCGGGACTTTATCAGAGCGATAAATACGGTATCCGCATCGAAAACCTGATTTTGGTTGTTCCTTGTCAATCCACGAAGTTTGGCGAATTTTACACTTTCGAAACCTTGACGCTTTGTCCCATTGATTTGAAATTAATTGATTTTTCGTTGATGAGTCAATTGGAAATGGATTGGTTAAATCAATATCACCAAAAGGTTTATAAAACGCTTTCGCCTTTTCTTTCGGAGAGTGAAAAAATTTGGTTAGAAAACTACATTTGTTAAGGAGATGTTTCGACTTCGCGCAGGCGACCGCATGGAGACCCCTTTTAAAAATGCACTCCGTCATGCCAATCAAAACCTTAATATTTTTATTTAGGCTGTATGAAAAATCAAATTTTTCACGTATATTTGCCCCTAAAATAAACATCACTAATATGTCAAAAGTAATCATCATCGGTGCAGGAGGCGTGGGAACGGTAGTCGCCCACAAAGTAGCCCGGAATCATGCCGCCTTCACAGAAATCATGCTGGCAAGCCGTACCAAATCCAAATGTGACGCCATTGCCGACGCCATTGGTACCAAGTACGGAAACCCGAAAATACAAACCGCGCAAGTCGATGCGGACAATGTGCCCGAATTAGTAGCCCTGTTCAAAAAATTCCAACCGGAATTGGTCATCAATGTAGCCCTGCCCTATCAAGACCTGACCATTATGGACGCTTGTCTGGAAGCAGGTGTTAACTATTTGGACACAGCCAATTACGAACCGAAAGACGAAGCTAAATTCGAATACAAATGGCAATGGGCTTACCGTGACCGCTTCGAAAAAGCAGGACTGACCGCTATTCTCGGCTGCGGATTCGACCCGGGTGCATGCAGCGTTTTCACAGCTTATGCCGCCAAACATCATTTCAGCAGAATGGATTACTTAGACATTGTTGATTGCAACGCCGGCGACCACGGAAAGGCTTTCGCCACCAATTTTAATCCGGAAATCAACATTCGCGAAGTCACTCAAAAAGGCCGGTATTGGGAAAACGGAAAATGGATCGCTACCGAGCCTCACGAAATACATAAGCCATTGATATATCCAAATATAGGTTCCAAGGAATCGTATGTGATTTATCACGAAGAACTCGAATCGCTGGTGAAAAATTTCCCGACGCTCAAAAGAGCGCGTTTCTGGATGACTTTCGGACAGGAATACCTTACACATTTGCGTGTGATTCAAAACATTGGCATGGCGCGTATCGATCCGGTTCTTTACAATGGTGTCGAAATTGTTCCCATTCAATTCCTGAAAGCAGTATTACCCGATCCGGGCGAACTGGGAGAAAATTACACCGGCGAAACCAGCATCGGTTGCCGCATCAAAGGGCTTGACAAAGCCGGAAAGGAACTGACTTATTACATTTACAACAACTGCAAACATCCGGATGCTTACAAGGAAACCGGCGCACAAGGCGTCAGCTATACAACCGGCGTTCCCGCGACCATCGGCGCATTGATGTTTGTGAAAGGTCTTTGGCGTAAACCCGGCGTGTTCAATGTGGAAGAGTTCGATCCCGATCCGTTCATGGAGCAAATGAATAAACAAGGCTTGCCTTGGCATGAGATATTTAATGAAGATTTGGAATTGTGATACTATGTAAACCAATTCTTTAACAATTAACAATTTAAATTTTTGAAACAACAATGAAAGAACAAACAAGTCCGAATGCTGAAAAATTGAAAGCGCTACACGCAGCAATGGACAAAATCGAGAAAAATTACGGCAAAGGTTCCATCATGAAAATGGGCGACAATGCCATTGAAGAAGTAGCTGTTATCCCTACCGGCTCGGTAGCTTTAAATGCCGCTTTAGGCGTAGGAGGTTATCCGAGAGGACGAGTTATCGAAATCTATGGGCCGGAATCTTCGGGAAAAACAACCTTGGCTATTCATGCTATTGCCGAAGCCCAAAAAGCAGGCGGCATCGCCGCTTTCATCGACGCGGAACACGCTTTTGACCGTTTCTATGCCGAAAAATTAGGCGTTGACGTAGAAAACCTTTGGATTTCCCAACCCGATTCGGGCGAACAAGCCTTGGAAATCACCGAACAACTGATTCGTTCTTCGGCCATCGACATTATCGTGATCGACTCCGTGGCCGCCCTGACGCCCAAAGCCGAACTGGAAGGCGAAATGGGCGATTCCAAAATGGGATTGCAAGCCCGCCTGATGTCGCAAGCTTTGCGCAAACTCACGGCTGCCATCAACAAAACCAATACGACCTGTGTTTTCATCAACCAGTTACGCGACAAAATCGGAGTGATGTTCGGAAACCCTGAAACAACAACCGGCGGTAACGCCTTGAAATTCTACGCTTCCGTTCGCTTGGATATTCGCCGGATTTCGCAAATCAAAGACGGGGAAGAAGTTATCGGTAATCAAACCCGCGTGAAAGTGGTGAAAAATAAAGTGGCGCCGCCCTTCCGCAAAGCCGAATTCGACATCATGTTCGGCGCAGGCATCTCCAAAACAGGCGAATTGGTCGATTTGGGCGCCGAATTGAACATCATCAAGAAAAGCGGAAGCTGGTACAGCTATAGCGATACCAAACTCGGACAAGGCCGCGAATCCGCCAAAGACTGTTTGCGCGATAATCCCGAATTGGCGGATGAAATCGAAGCAAAAATCATGGATGCAATGAAAAAAAAATAAAATCGGCAAAAGGATAGAGGTGAAAGGTACAAGGTGAAAGTTCGCTTTCCTGTACCTTTTACCTTTCACCTTGTACCTTGTACCTTTTACCCTGTATCTTTTACCCTGTACCCTTATGAACCATTACAACGAAACCAATGTGTTTAATTCCGGCCGCACCGGTTCAATCGAAGTAATCTGCGGATCCATGTTTTCCGGCAAAACGGAAGAATTGATCCGCAGATTGCGACGTGCGGTATTTGCCAAACAGAAAGTGGAAATTTTCAAACCGGCCATGGAAATCCGGTATTCCGAGGAAGAAATTGTATCGCACGACCAAAACACCATTACCGGCACTCCCGTCGAAAATTCGGGAAACATTCTGCTGCTTTCAAGTGATATTGACGTTGTCGGGATTGACGAAGCACAATTTTTCGATGACGGACTTCCTGACGTATGCAACCAATTAGCCAATCAAGGCATCCGGGTCATTGTCGCCGGTTTGGACATGGACTACAAGGGCAATCCTTTCGGGCCGATGCCGGCGCTTTGCGCTATTGCAGAGGATGTTACCAAAGTTCATGCCATTTGTGTGGAATGTGGCCGGTTGGCGAGCTATTCGTACCGGCTCGTCAAAAACGAGAAATTGATTTTATTGGGGGAGAAAGAGGAGTATCAACCTCTGTGTCGAGAGTGTTTTAACCGGTTGAATTCAAGGTGAAAATATGGAGAGCTACAAGATCACGGATGACAAGGATTTTTCTAAAATATACGTATATTTCCCGAAAATGCTACGTTTTGCTCAAGAATATGTAGTCTCTAAAGAAGAATCCGAAAACATTGTACAGGACTTGTTCCTTTACCTGTGGGAATCCCGTGAAACCCTTGGCGCCATATCCAATATGAATGCTTTTCTCTTTACACTTTTGAAAAACAGATGTATAGATTTCTATCGCCGCTATGGCCGGTTTGAGGGAAAAAATCAATCGCTGTCTCAAATTCAGGAAGAAGAATTGCACCTTAAAATGGAAGCCCTTCAGGAATTTGACGTAAATATGTTTACTGTTAACGAAATAGAAGAAATTATAGACCGAGCTATCAATAATTTACCGGAAAAATGTCAAAAAATTTTTGTCTTGAGCCGCATGGAAGGATTGAAACATAAAGAAATAGCCGAACAGTTGAATATTTCCGCCAATACAGTGCAGAATCATATCGCGACCGCACTCCGCAAGTTAAAAATAGAATTAAAAGACTATCTGTCGCTGTTTATTTTTATTATTTGATTTTTTTTCCATTTTGGAATAGTAGATGATTGATGTTTTTTCGTCATATAGATAGAATAATTAATTTATCATGATGAAAGAAGAATTGGATAATTATTTTTCCGGAGAACTTACAGACAGGGAAAAGTTTGTTCTTTTTGACAAGGTGCAATCCGACGAAGCGTTGAAATTGGATTTTATCCGGATGCAAAATACGGTCGCTCTCACAAGACTGTGCTCTCAAAAGGGTGACGAAAAAATTGCCGATTGTAAAATTGCAGAATTGGAAAAACGTATCAGTCGGAAACGAATGAAGCTCATCTTTTGGAAGACAATCCGATATGCGGCAGTCGTAGCCCTTATTGTCATGAACGCATGGTTGTTTTTCTTGATCGAAAGAAGTGCCGACGATGCTATAGCATTTACTAAAATAGAAGTTCCGTCGGGACAAAGAGTATCAATGACTCTCCCGGACGGAACGGAAATATGGTTAAGTCCCCATTCCGTATTGCAAATCCCCGATAAATTTGCGGCAAACGAACGTATGGTAAAATTGGATGGCGAAGGTTATTTTTCTGTTGCCAAAGATACAAAAAGACCGTTTGTCGTGCATACCGAACATTATAATATCAAGGCGCTCGGCACACGGTTCAATGTATTTGCCTATACAAAATCGGAACATTTTGAAACCGACCTGTTGGAAGGTAAGATTGAAGTATCTTCACAGTCTTTACCCGAAAATGTCGTCACATTGCGCCCGGGAGAGAAAATCATACTCAAAGCCAATCGTTTGGTCAAGTCCGCTTCGCTGTTTAATAATGATGAAGAATACCTGAAGAATGGCATATTTAGTTTTAATAACAAACGTTTCGGTGAAATACTGGAATACCTTGCCTTATGGTATGACATAAGTTTTGAAATCAAAGATTCGGCAGAGAAAGACTTGCTGATATCCGGCAAATTCCGCCAAAGCGACGAGGTGAAGGTTATCCTGAAAGCGTTGCAGGGCGTACATAAATTCAAATTCAAGGAAGATGGAAAAAATATAGAGATTTACAGATAAAATCTTGTACAATGAAATATACATTTTGCAAACAACAATTTTAAATTTTTTGAAATATTCATGTAAAACAAAAAAAATTAAACACCTATGTCGTATTATGAAAATTACAACAGCGTTCATTTTAGCAGCAGTATTCAGTTTGGAAGCATTGAATACCCATTCGCAAACAATCGCAAAAGTCAGTATTTCCAGTAACAGTATGTCATTGGGAGAATTCATTTCTACTGTTGAGGCGCAAAACCATTACTTGTTTCTGTACAGTGAAAAAGAGATGGATATGAAACAGCAGGTAAACAATGTAAAAGTATCGAACAAACCTATCACTCAGGTATTGAGTCAGGTCTTTGCCGGTACGGAGATAACTTATTCTTTAAGTGAGAATTATATCTCTTTGCGTAAAAAGTCGGGCGATGTATCTTCCATATCTCAACAAAGCCGACGGATTACCGGTACGGTAATTGACTCGAATGGAGAACCCGTCATCGGCGCAAACGTGGTGGAGAAAAATGTCGCCACCAACGGTACAATCACTGATGTGAACGGGAATTTCAGTCTGAATGTTTCACCCGGAGTTACTTTAACTATCTCCTACATTGGTTATACTACGAAAGAAGTGGCGACAGGTAATCAAACAAGTTTACGTATCGTCTTGGATGAAAACGCACTCGTCTTGGATGAAGTAGTTGTCATCGGGTATGGTTCCGTACGGAGAGCCGACCTTACAGGTTCGGTAGCATCCGTGAGCGGAGAACAATTGAAGAATGTGCCTGTCGGTTCAGCCTCACAAGCGATAACGGGCAGGTTGCCGGGTGTACAGGTTACAAAAACAGAAGGATCACCCGATGCTGAGATTAAAATTCGTGTCAGAGGCGGGGGTTCAATCACACAGGATAATTCCCCGTTGTTTATTGTGGACGGTTTTCCGGTGGACAATATAGACGATATAGCACCGGCTAATATTCAAAATATTGATGTCTTGAAAGATGCGTCATCGACAGCTATTTATGGAGCCAGAGGCGCTAACGGTGTAATAATCATAACTACCAAAAGCGGTTCGGAAGGAAAAGCGAAGATTAATTACAATATGTATTGCGGAATAAAGGACATGACTAAACAGTTAGCTGTTCTTGACCCTTATGAATATGTACTTTGGCAATTTGAAGCTACTCCGTCGGCATCTTCTGTTTATGGAGATTTTCAGGATATCGGGTTGTATAAAGACGTGAAAGGTATTAACTGGCAAGATGAAGTTTTTGGACGAACCGGCACCAGCATTTACAATAATCTAAGTGTTTCCGGTGGATCTAAAGTGTCGAAATACAATCTTAGTCTGATACGGGACGATGAAGAAGAAATCATGTTGGGATCGGGATTTTCCAGAACCACCCTGTCTGTTAAAACATCTTATGATGTAAAACCATGGTTAACCCTTGAGTTAAACGGCAGGCTTGGTAATACCGATTTAAAAGGCGCAGGCACCGGACTGACCAGCAGCAACGCTGAGACAAGCGGTCGCCTTATACATGCAATTCAATACCGTCCGGTGATGGGTATATCAGAATTTGTGGACCCTGATTTAGTAGATGCCAGCTATTATGAGGGGATTACTTTATATTCGATAAATCCTTTAGAACAAACCAAGGGCGACTACAGGAGAAGAAACCAGTTTGTTACGAATGTAACAGGAGCTGCTTCATTCAAAATATCGAAGGACTTGAAATATCGTTTTGAATTCGGCACACAATATACCAAGCAGCAAAACAAGAGGTTTTATGGCTTGCGCACATCAGATGTCTGGAATTATCAACATCCAATGGCTGAAATAACTTACAATAACGCAAAAAGTTACCGGGTAGCCAATATTGTTACATATAACCGTCGGAACATATTGCCGGGAAGCAGTATCACAGCAATGTTCGGCGAAGAATTAAATATATCCCAATCGGACAGAATAGTGTCTTCCGCCAAAATGTTTCCAAAATATATTGATCCGGAAAGCGCTTTGAGCATGATGTCGCTGGGAATACCGGACCCTATTGATAACTTTGTCAATCCTCCTACTAAAACATCGTCATTTTTCGGCAGATTAAACTACGATTACAAAAACCGATATTTGGTAACAGCCGTTTTGAGAGCGGACGGTTCCAGTAAATTTGCACCGGGTAACCGTTGGGGATATTTCCCGTCTGCTGCGGTTGCATGGCGTATTTTAGAAGAAGACTTCATGAAATTCTCAAAAACATGGCTGTCCAATCTTAAAGCGCGTATCAGTTATGGCGAATCAGGAAACAACAGGATTGGAGATGATGTATGGAAAAAGACATTTCAAGTAATTTCCAGTACTTCTAAGATGTATGCGGAAGGTAACGAAGAAAATGCTTCATCGATTTTGCAACTAACCGGTTTTCTGTCTAATCCCAGTCTGAAATGGGAGACCACAGTCACCCGAAATGCAGGTCTGGATTTCGGATTTTTCAAACAACGCTTGACCGGTACGGTAGAATATTATAAAAATGTTACCAAAGATTTATTGATCAGGGCATCCATTCCGGTAAATTCGGGATATTCATCCCAATGGCAGAATATTGGTCAAACTTCCAATAGAGGAATAGAAGTTACCTTGGAAGGCGTCATTGTTGAAAACAAAAACTTTTCGTTATCTGCATCCTTCAATATCGGATTCAACAAAAACAGGATAGACAATCTTGGCGAAACTACGGAATGGTTGGAAAGTTCAGGATTAAATCTGGCATACGGACCTTCAGGAGATTATTTGGTCAGGGCAGGACAACCGGTCGGAATAATGTATGGATATAAGACAGACGGTATGTACACATTCGATGATTTTGACTATAATGAAGTAACAAAAACCTACGTTCTGAGAGAAGGTGTTCCGGATAATAGGGCTGTGATTGGCGCCAAGTATTTTATGCCCGGAGCATTAAAATTTGCCAATCAGGATGACAATCCCATAATCAATGCTGATGATAAAGTAATTATTGGTGATGCAAATCCCAAGCATACCGGCGGATTTGGCATAAATTCCCAATATAAGGGATTCGACCTTTCTGTATTTTTCAACTGGGTTTACGGCAATGACGTATATAACGCTAATAAGCTCTATTTTTCAGGATTTAATTCATCGCGGGCACACAAAAACCTGCTGGCTTTTATGAATTCCGACAACGCATTCACATACTTGGACAAAAGCACCGGTATAGCAGTAACAGATCCTGAGCGACTAAAAGAAATGAACAAAAACGCAACTATTTGGGCAGCCTCAATGACTAATACGCCACTCCATTCGTGGGGAGTGGAAGACGGTTCTTTCCTGCGACTGAACAATCTGACGCTTGGTTATTCCTTTCCTAAAAATATATTGTCACGATTAAGAATGGAACAGTTAAGGGTATATGTTACCGGATATAACCTGTGGCTATGGACAAATTACAGCGGATTTGATCCAGAAGTAGATACACGTCGCACTACGCCCGTTACTCCGAGTGTAGATTGGTGCGCCTATCCAAGAAGCCGGAGTTATAATATAGGAGTAAATATAACATTTTAAAATAAAAGGATTATGAAAAATAATATAATAAATATACTGTTATTGTTTGTTTGTATGTTCACAATAGTTTCTTGTGAGGACTTTTTAAATACTGAATCCAAATCGAATTTTACCGAAGAAACTGCTTTTAACAATCTGGATTATGCTACTAAAGCAGTGTTAGCTATCACAAATAACTTGATGTTTACCGAAACATACGAAGCCTATATGGCTTATTTTTATGCTATGGACAATGATATTGAATTTAGATCCGGCACAGATGATACAAATGCCGCTAATTTGTTTTGCCGATATCAGGCCGATGACAACAATATGTATCTTGAAGGCACATGGACACGTCTATATACAAGCGTAGAAAGGGCGAATGTCTGTATAGACAATCTTCCGAAATCTCCGATTTGGGAAGGAGAATATGCCGACGAAGCACGCCGTCTTTATGGCGAAGCGTTAACACTCCGTGCATTGTGTTATCTCAACCTGATTTGGCATTGGGGAGATGTTCCTTTTTCTGTTAAATCCGTTCAGAATGGGGACAATTATTTCCTGCCCCGCACCGACCGCGATGAAATATATGAATATTTAATTGCCGATTTGGATGAAGCGCAAAAATATGTTCCGTGGCTGAGAGACATGGGCACTGCCGAACGGGTTACCAAGGGTTATGTCAAAGGATTGAGAGCGCGTATGGCGTTGGCTTATGCCGGATATTCATCCCGTACGCCTACGGAAACCCGACGTGGAAGACATTGGCAGGAATATTACGAAATTGCACGAAAAGAATGTAGAGAGGTTATGGAAAGTGGGAAACATGCGTTGAATCCGAATTTTGCAACAATTTTTAAAACTATGCACGAGTATAAACAAGAATTGCAATATGGTGAAGTGCTTTACGAATTGCCTTACGGACGTCTTAAATCGGGACGTGTTTGCATCTATGTCGGGATGGCGCATACTTCTACGGATTTTCGTTGGGGAATGTCCTCTGCATGGGTAAATACCAGCCCCTACTATTTTTATTCTTTCGACACTAAAGACTTGCGGAGAAACGTATCCTGCGAGTTGTTCAATTATAATTCCGGCGGCGCTAATGCCGGTTTACAACGAATGAACACTGCTTGGATCAACACTTTCAGGCCCACCAAATGGCGCAAAAGTTGGATTAATCCTTCTATGGGAGGCGACCTTATGGGTAATGCCTTTACAGGTGTGAATTGGCCTTTGATGCGGTATGCGGATATTGTACTTATGTTTGCCGAAGCGGAAAATGAGTTGAGCGGACCTACACAGGCGGCAAAAGACGCTTTGGCTTCCATAAGGAAAAGGGCGTTTGACCCTTCTTTATGGGATACGAAAGTTACCCGTTATGTGGATTCGGTAGCTGTCGGCAAAGCCGATTTTTTCAATGCTATTGTTGACGAACGAGCTTGGGAATTTGGTGGTGAGATGGTCCGCAAATACGACCTGATCCGATGGAATCTGCTTGGCGCAAAATTAACGCAAGCCAGAGAAGGTAATTTGAAGATTATTAACAATGCACCCGAATATCAGCATGTACCTGATCAGATATACTGGAAATACAGTGATGACGGATATACCATAGACATTTACAACCCGGATTTCCGCGTGCCGAACGCTTCAAGTACCACTATACCGGGATATACCCGTAATGCGTGGATGTCCAATAAACTCACAGAAGTATCCGGCACTTTAACATATCCTCAATATTGTACAAAAATGGGACTTGGATTTGATCCGGCAAAAAACAATCATCTTTACCCTATTGCTGCTACTGTTATTATACGAAGTAACGGTTCTTTGAACAATGACATGCTACCCTAAATATTACTTTTAAAAATATATCAAAAATGAAAAGAATAAGATTGAATCACATTTTTTCCGTGATATGTATTACAGGATGGTTATTACTGTCTGTTGCTTGTACGAAAGATGATAATGAAGAGTCATTACCGAAAAAACTGTTCCGTCCCGTTAGCTTTACAGCAATAGTCAATGCTAACAATGTAGAACTTACATGGACGCCTATCCAAGGGGCAAGCTACCTCATTGAACTCTACCGCGACAGCTTGAAATTTGAAACCGATTTGAAGACCTTCACATTCGAAAATACCAATCAAGCCAAGATTGAAGATTTGTGGGGAAGTACCAGATATTCTGCACGAATAAAAGCCGTCAGTACCAATCCTGCTACTCAAGATTCCGAATTTAAAGTAATGACATTCGCCACCGGATCGGAAAATATTTTTGCCGAACTAAAAAGCGATGATATTGAAATATCTCAGATAACCTTGAAATGGGACAACACAAAAGCGGTTGACCGTATCCGTGTTACGTCCGCCGGATTGACTGATGTAGAGATTGACCTGACAAGTGAAGATACGGCAAACGGCGTCAAAACTATTACCGAACTTTCACCTGATACGCAATATACTTTCCTGCTTTATCTCGGAGAAAGACGCAGAGGAACAGTAACCGCCAAAACGAAACCGGTCATATAATCTGAATTTATTAAAAATCACTCATGAACATAAAAACAATAAGTATCATTTCTCTGTCTTTTTTATTATCCGCTTGTTACGCCACAGAGAAGAAAATAGACAGGAAAACTTTAGTGGCGCGGAATTGTCCGCAGATAACCGCGTTGGATTCATTGTCTTCTTTGTCGGTCGGCAATGGAAATTTTGCCTTTACGGTAGATGGTACCGGTCTTCAGACATTTCCTGAATTGTACAGGCAGGGAGTGCCGTTGGGTACGCAAAGTCAATGGGGATGGCACAGTTTCCCGAATGTGAAACAATATGCGATTGAAGAAAGTTATCAGGTATTTGATTTCGGACATGGACATCCGGGCGCGTACTCAACGGTGGCTGCGGAAAAAGGACGGCAACAGGATGCCGCCAATTTTTTCAGGACGAATCCGCATCGCCTGCATTTGGGAATCGTCGGCTTTGAAATGACCGACCGTTTGCAAAAAGAAGTGTCTCCTGATAAAATTTCTTCTGTTAAACAGAAACTTGATCTGTGGACGGGCTTGATTTCAAGTCGGTTTGTGGTCAACAACCAACCTGTAAACACCCAAACAGTTTGCGATCCCGACAGGGACATGATTGCCACCAAAATATCGTCTCCCTTATTTACCGAAGGTCTGTTGAAAATCAGGATACGGTTTCCATATCCTACCGGAGCGGCTGCGGATGATGCCTGTGACTGGTCGGCTGTGGCGAAACATCAAACGGAGATAGTAAGCAAAGGCGACGGTTTTGCGCTGTTCAAGAGAATCCTGGACAACACCAACTATTATGTACGGTTGGATTGGGCAGGAAAAGCGCATTTGGATAAAAAGGAAGAACATTACTTTTTGTTGACTCCCGAATCTCAGGATTTTAGTTTTAGCGTGTCCTTTTCCGAAGAGTTACCCGATCCGCCTGTGAGCGGATTCGATCAAACCGCTCAAAAAACCGGAGCCTATTGGCAAAATTATTGGGAAACCGGAGGAGCGATTGATTTTAGCCGCTGCAAGGACATTCGCGCCAAAGAATTGGAACGGCGCATTGTTTTGTCCCAGTACCTGACCGCCATACAATGTGCCGGAACGCTACCTCCACAGGAAACAGGTCTGACCTACAACAGTTGGCAAGGCAAGTTTCATTTGGAAATGCACTGGTGGCACGCTGTCCATTTTGCTTTGTGGAACAGGCTTGATCTGATGGAACGCAGTCTGGACTGGTATGCCGAGGTAGAGCCTGTTGCCAAAGAGATTGCCGAACGACAAGGGTTTAGCGGTATTCGATGGATGAAAGCGACATATCCGTCAGGGGTGGAAACGCCCTCGACCATCGGTCCGTTCCTGATTTGGCAACAACCGCATTTTATCTATATGGTTGAATTGATATACCGGCAAAAACCATTTCAGGAAGTGTTGGACAAATACAAACATTTGGTGTTTGAGACGGCTGAATTTATGGCATCATTTGCCACACTTGACACCGCCGACAACCGTTATGTCCTCAAAGGCATCATACCCGCACAGGAGACACTACGACCGAAAGAAACCGTAAATCCTCCGTTTGAGCTTTCTTATTGGCATTATGCCCTTTCCGTAGCGCAACAATGGAGAGAAAGGACAGGTTTAACACGCGATGCTCAATGGGATGCCGTTATTGAAAAGTTGTCTCCATTGGCGTCAAAAGACGGCTTGTACCTTGCTGCCGAATCGGCTCCGCAAACCTATCAGGATGTCCGTTTTACCTCCGACCATCCGTCGGTATTGGGCGCTTTCGGAATATTGCCGTTATGCAGATTAGTCGAAACCGCCACCATGCAGAACACCCTTGATTGGGTATGCGTAAACTGGAACTGGGATCACACATGGGGATGGGACTATCCGATGACAGCCATGAGTGCAGCCCGCTTAGGCAAACCGGACAAAGCCGTTGATATTTTATTGATGGATCAACGAACTAATACGTATCTGACGAACGGGCATAACTACCAGAACAAGACCTTGCGCATTTATCTGCCCGGAAACGGCGGATTATTGACCGCCGCAGCCATGATGTGCGCCGGATGGGACGGCAATACAACACCAACACCCGGATTTCCCAAAGACGGGCAATGGGATGTAAGATGGGAAGGTTTGTTAAAAATGCCTTGAATAACAATTTAGTAATACAAAATAAATGAAAAATATAATTATCATTTACTTATTGTTCATTTCTTTTGGAGCGAAATCACAAGAAAAAAAAGAGTTTTGGGATGTCATGAGCGACACATGGGTAGCCACGGACGGTCTCGGTCGTCAACTGCCGGACGCTTCCGAAGTAGGGGCGCCGAAAAAAGACAAAACAATCGGTATCTTCTACTTCATCTGGCAAGGTCGCCACGGCGAACTGGGACCTTTTGACATTTCCAAAATTCTGGCAGCCGATCCGGATGCGCTCCAAAAAGCGGACAGTCCGCTTTGGGGTCCCTTGGGAGCGCCTCATTATTGGGGTGAGCCGCTTTTCGGTTATTATATTGCCGACGACGATTTTGTCATCCGCAAACACGCACAAATGCTCTCAGACGCCGGTGTGGACGTCATCATTTTCGACGTAACCAACAGAAAGACGTATCCCGAAAGTTACGGCGCCGTTTGCCGTGTGTATCACGAAATGCGTCAGCAGGGCAATCGTACGCCGCAAATCGCTTTCATGACGTCATTCAGCCGTGCGGACAATACTGAAACCACACTCTGGAAAGACTTTTACAGCAAAGGAGCGTATTCCGATCTTTGGTTTCGCTGGAAAGGCAAACCGCTCATGATGGCAAATCCGGACTTTATCATGGCGGAAAAACAGGATTACGTTTTTCCGGATAAACAGCTTATTTCCGAACAAGTCAAGCCGGACGCTCCCATCGGTCAGTCTTTTGCGGTGGATCGTCCGCTCAAAAAAGTGGCTATTCGCGTACCGACATGGCGAACGTCCGATGCCGCCGTACGCATCACGCTTTATCAAATGGAACAGGAAAAGGCGGGAGGAAAGCAATTGCTAACGAAAATTTTTACGAACATCAAAGATAACGACTGGCTGTCGCTAACCCCAGATGAGCCGCTTTCGGCAGGAAAATATTATCTGGAACTCAGTTATGTCAGTGGGACTGCCGGTTGGTGGTCGGTCGCCGAAAACAATATCATCCTCGACGGTCAGGCATTTCTTGCCAACAAACCGTGCGAAGGCACACGGATGATACGAATGACAAGAATTCCAGAGGATGACGTTGTAGATCCGCTTTTGGAATTTTTCACGTTTCGCTCGCCGTTCCCTAACTTTTTCGAAGCTCCGAAGAAGCCCGATCAATGGGCTTGGTTACAGGTTTATCCACAACACGGCTTTTACTCGCAGGGAAATGAGCCGGACGCTGACGGCAAACTGTCGCCGGAGGAGGAACACGATTATTCCGGTCAAAATTTTGCGCAGCAGTGGAGTCGAGCTTTCGAGCTTGATCCCGAATTTGTTTTCATCACCGGTTGGAACGAATGGATTGCATCACGTTTTCCCCGTGAAACACGATGGAACGGGAGCGAAACACAAGCCGTCAATTTTGTCGATCAATTCAATCGGGAACATAGCCGAGATATTGAACCAATGAAGGGTGGACACGGCGATGCGTTCTACTACCAGATGATTGCTTACAATCGCAAGTTCAAAGGCGTCAGGGAAGTTGAGCCTGTTCATTCGCAGCCAATCACTATCGACGGTAAATTCGACGACTGGAAAGAGGTCTCACCGGAGTTTCGGGATGCGATTGGCGACCCGGTCAGGAGAGATTACCGGGGTTGGTCGAAAGATTCACACTATGAGAATCATACAGGCAGAAACGATTTGATCGCTGCAAAAGTTTCTTACGACAAAAAGACACAGACGCTGTTCTTTTATGCCCAAACACAAGCCCCGATTATCGGAGAGGGAGAGCCGAACTGGATGCTGCTGTACCTCAACATGGATGCCGACGCAAAAACGGGATGGCTCGGTTACGATTACCTCATTGAGGGTAAAATGCTTCGAAAAAATATTGAGAATAAATATCGTTGGCAAAAAACAGGCGCTATCAAAGGAACGGTTGCAGGAAACGAATATGAGATTGCAATTCCGCTCAAGTCGCTCGGTTTAACGTCGCTTCCAAAATCATTTTTTTTCAAATGGGCGGATAATATCCAACAAACAGGCGACTGGTCCGACTTCTCCATCAACGGAGATGTCGCGCCAAATGATCGATACAGTTACAAAGCAGTAATAATAAATTAAGTATCAAAAATAATTCTAATTCACATGAAACCCGCATGCAAAGATTGCACCAAAGAGCATGAAAATGATGCGGGTTCCATGTGACCATTAAAAAACAAATAAATCATGGAACGAAGAGAGTTTATTAAAAACACCACATTAGCCGCAGCAGGCGGTTTAAGCATCCTCAATTTTCCTGTTTTCGGGAAGAATGCTCCAAGCAATAAAGTAATAATTGCCGTTATGGGCGTGAATAGTCGTGGAGCTTATCATGTTAAAAAATTCTCACAGATGCCGAACGTAGAGGTTGCCTATATCTGTGATGTAGAAGATGGCGCAATAAAAAAAGGATTAGATGCCGCAAAAGATGCGAAACGTAAACCTTCAATCGAAAAAGATATCCGGAAATTGGTGGCTTACAAGGATTTTGATGCGCTTGTTGTGGCAGCGCCCGATCATTGGCATGCCCCGGCATCTTTGTTGGCAGTAGCCAACGGCAAACATGTATATGTGGAAAAACCTTGCAGCCACAACCCTTATGAGAGTGAATTATTGATACAGGCGCAAAAAAAATATGACCGGATCATTGAAGTTGGAAGCCAACGCCGTTCATTTCCTACTTTAATTGAAGCCGTGAAAGAAGTGCGCAGCGGCGTCATCGGCAACCCGTACATGGGGAAATCATGGTATGTAAATGCCCGTAAACCGATAGGCACCGGAAAGAAAATAGCGGCGCCTTCTACGTTGGATTTCAATCTTTGGCAGGGACCTGCGCCGCGCAAAGACTATCAGGACAATTTGGTTCATTACAACTGGCATTGGTTTTGGCATTGGGGCACAGGAGAATCATGCAATAACGGTAATCATGAATTGGATTGTTGCCGTTGGTTTATGGATGTGGATTTCCCTACCAAAGTGACCTCAGCCGGAGGAAGATATGCTTATTCGGACGATTGGCAAACACCTGACACACAAATTGCTTCATTTGAGTTTGGCGATAAAAAAGTCATCACTTGGGAAGGACGCAGTTGCAATTCATATCCTGTTGAAGGCAACGGAAGAGGATTTATCATCTATGGTGACAAAGGTTCCCTTGTCAATTACGGGGGAGAAGACTACAAACTATTTGATGAAAAGAATAATCTGATTAAAGAAATCAAATCGGATATCGCAGCAGATCCTAATAACACCGTAAGTGCCAGTGGAGACGCTGATTTATATCACCTGAAAAATTTCGTTGAAGCAATCAAAGGCAATACAACGATCACAGCGCCCATTGAGGAAGGACATAAAAGCGTATTACTTTGCCATTTATCAAATATAGCACAGATAACTGGTTCTTCGTTGAACTGCGATCCTCTCAACGGACACATCATAGAAAATAAAAAAGCGGAAGCCTTATGGAAACGTGTCTATGAACCCGGGTGGGAGATGAAAATTTAATATGGATCATTTTCTATTCATCCGACCGGTCGCCGGTACATAATCCGACTTCGTCACAGGGATATTTGATGAACCGGACAAATGGGCAGAGCAATACTACCAACGATTTAGCGTGGGCTATAGGCGATATTTCAATTAAAATGCCTTCTAATGAACAAAATTGTTCAACGGCTATTGGATAAATTCGTTTAATGTGGTTATCTTTGTGTTTTGAAATTTAAAAGCAAGGGAAATGGAGCGATTTAAACGTCTGCCTTACGGCAATTCAAATTTTGAAAGAATAATTACGGAGGACTATGCTTACGTGGATAAGACACGGTTTATTGAGTTGTTAGAACAAGAAAATAATTCATACCTGTTTTTTACCCGCCCGCGCAAGTTCGGTAAAAGCCTGTTTTTTTCGATGCTGTCGCATTATTACGACATCAACAGCGCCGACAAGTTTGAGCAATTGTTTGGCAATTTATACATCGGGAAACACCCGACACAGAAGCGGAACAGTTATGTTGTGTTGAAATTTAATTTTTCGGGGCTGGATACCAACAGCGAAGAAGATTTCAAGATTTCGTTTTCCGGCAATATACGGCAATCGGTGCTTACTTGTTTGGAAAATCATGCAAAGTACATACCTGACTTTGCCGAATATTTTCAGGATGGCAAGGAACAGCTATCTATTGCCGACAAAGTAAATGCTGTATTAAGGGCGGCAGCGTCAATCGACCGTAAAGTCTTCGTTGTCATCGACGAATACGATCATTTTGCCAACGACTTAATTGCTTTGGGTACAAGTTCGGGCGATGATACTTATCGCAAAATCATCCGCGCAAACGGTTTGGTGCGCGACTTCTACGAGACACTGAAAAAAGGCAGTGAAACCGTCATCGACCGTATCATTCTTACCGGCATTACGCCCATTATGCTCGACGATATGACCAGTGGATTCAATATTGCAAATAGTCTGTCGTTAAAACAACAATATAATGAATTACTGGGATTTACGCAGGAAGATGTTGAATGGTTGAAAAAAGAAACCGGCGTTGACTCATCACTGATTAAGGTGGATATGGAGTTCTTGTACAACGGATATCTTTTTCATTCCAATGGCGAGCACAAGGTGTACAACCCTTCGATGATACTGTATTTCTTTGATCAGGTATCAACTTGTAATAATAACCCCGAATATATCATCGACGAAAACCTGAAAATGGATTACGGAAGGTTACGGCGATTGATATCGGGCGAACAAAACAGCGCAACATTAATGGCTATAGCTCAAGATAACAGTATCCTTTCGGATATAATACTCAAATTTTCCATTGATGAATTGCATGAAAACAAATCCTTTGTTTCGTTACTGTTCTACATGGGTTTGCTTACCATTGACAGTGCGGAGGAAGGTACGTTGCGGCTGAAAATACCCAACTATTCCATACGGACAGTTTACTGGGAGTATATCATGCGTTTGACAGAAGACAGAAACGAAGACGTATTGATAGATTTCTCGGAATTGAAAGCAGCAATCAGAGATTTGGCTTTCCGCGGAAATCCAACACCTTTTATTGATTATGTGAGTCGAACCATTTTTAGTTGCCTGTCGAATCGTGACTTGAAACGTTTTAGCGAAAAGTATATCAAAATTATATTGTTGAGTGGTTTGTTACAAAGCAAATTGTATTTACCCATCACAGAGATGGAAATATCAAAGGGTTATATGGACATTTGGCTGAAACGCAGTCATTTGTTCCCTGAAATACCCTGTGAATGGGTATGGGAACTAAAATATGTCAAGAAGCAAGACGAGGCAAATGAGGCGATTTTGCAGGAGAAACGTGATGAAGCCCGCGCCCAATTGGCAAAATACCGTGATTCGCATCTGTTCGCCGGACGTAATGATGTCCGGTATCTGTCACTCATATTCATTGGCAAGGACAAATACGAGATAACTGAGAACTTCGATGATAATCATATATTTACACCAAAACCTGCTCAATAACATATACAAAATCATATATATAATCTTGTATATATAAATAAAACAGTACTTTTACACCCGAAGAATAAATGTAAATGACTAACAATAAAATTCATTCCATTTTCAGCACAGTAGGTTTCTACATTTTATAGAGTTACTTGCAAATTAGTTTTGATATTAAAGAAATACAAAATAGTTACGTAAAATAATAAACAATGAAAATAATTTTTATACTATTCTTAGTTTTATGGGCGATATCGACGGCATGTCATGGATTCAAATAATCAATGGAAAACAGCAAAAGGATGATATTGCAAAATTATATGGTGTAGTTGCAATACCCTATACGATGTTGATTGATAAAGAGGGAAAAATCGTATCCGTAAATCTTAGGAGGAAAACATTAATTGATAAAATTGAAAACTTATTGAAGTAAATTATGAATGATATTATATCTCTTATTACTAAGTATCCGCATCTTGTCATTTGCTTTTTTCTTTTGGCTTTTATTGCCATAACTCAATGTTATTATGGTCGAAAGGCTTATTATCACAAGAATGAGAAACATCGCAAACAATATAGAACAGTAAATATAATTACTTGTGTTATTTTATTGATTATGATAGTAGGAGTAGGCTTATACAATGAAAACATATAAAAGCAATAAGTGGATTAGAGTAGGATTGTTGTGGGGCACTTTTATGTATCTGTCAACGGTAATTTTCTTCCCTTTATTTATCGTATTTTGCTGTGCCACAGGCGAATATATGCGTTGTAATTCATTCAAAAAACCATATTTCACTTCTTCATTTGGAAAGCCCAAACGGTATTCATTGAATAATTGGTCAAAATCTTTGATAGTCAAGTATCCGGTTTGATAAAGCAACGGAAGAGGATTTGTATCTCCGGCGCGATAATCGACAATCTCAGGCGCTGCAATGGTAACATCGCTTTCAAGATTGGGAATATCAAAATTGGCGTCTTTGAGCATTTTAACAAGAAAAGTCGGCGTGCCGGTCGAAAACCAATAATAGGCAAAATCCCTGCTGGCAAACGTATTTAATAAACTAAAAGGATTATATATTCCTTCGCTTTCCTTTGCAAAATGATAGCCATCGTAACGTTTCTTGAGTTCGGCAAGCGTTTCTTCGTAACTCATTTTTCGTCTTTCTGCCAATGCTTGTATTTCCGGCTCAAAATTGTCAATCAATTCGGATTGCGAGATGCCGCATACTCCGGCATATCTTTCATCCATACTAATATCCTGCAACTGGTTCAATTGGCTAAAAATACTCACTTTTGAAAACTTGGTAATTCCGGTTAGCAGAAGAAAACGCAAATAAGGGTCTGCCGTTTTGAGCACGCCATAGAAACCGCTCAATGCTTCGCGGATTTGTTCGTGAAGTTCGGGCTTATCCAATGTGCTGGTAAGAGGCTTATCGTATTCATCAATCAGAACCACCACCCGTTTGCCGGTTTTTTTGTAAGCGCGATGCATCAAACCCTCCAAACGGGTAGATAATAAACTTTCGGAATCATCTTTTCCCCATTTTTCCTCCAAGCGCGACAACTGTGTATTGAGTGCCGATTCTAATGCGGCAAAATTTGGATAACTTGCAATATTCAAATCCAAATGAAAAACAGGATATTCGAGCCACTCTTTTTCCAAACTGGCAATAGCAAGTCCTTCGAAAAGTTCTTTTTTACCCTGAAAATAGGCTTTCAAGGTCGAAAGGAAAAGACTTTTCCCGAATCGGCGCGGACGTCCCAAAAAGTAAGGACGTCCCTCATTGACAATTCGATAAAGAAAGGCGGTTTTATCCACATACAAGAATTTGTCATTCCGTAAACTTTCAAAATCTTGAATACCTATCGGTAATTTTCGGCTGAAATCCATCACATTATATTTTTTATTAATTACAAAAATAATATTTATATTTCATTTCACCAAATCCGGAAAGCCACAAACAGGCCTGCCCGGCCAATCCCGACGGGCGCAGGGGCAAATCTTATGAATCAACATACCTTAAAAGTCCAATTTGTTTCCGGCATAAACAGCTAATCCAATCCGTTCGAGGGATTCATTCCTGCCATTATACCAGAGCAGCCACCGGTCTTTTTCCTGAATGGCGTAAGGTTTATAGCAAGCGCTGGCATCCCATTCACCCGGAGTGGGCTTGATAAATCGCCTTCCATTGCCAGCGCGGTGATGGCTTCGTCGAGATAGCGCGTTTCAATGGTCATTTCGGGCGATTGCTCGCGTACTAATTTCATGATATATTCCCAATACAGGGTTCGGATGGAATAATTCAGAATGCCCAACCGCACCTTGTTCATTACCGGCTCTTTGATGGTAAGCAAACCCATGTAGAACAGCAGGGAAATGAAATAATCGGTATCATTCAGCGTATCTATCGAAAACTTTTTCAGCACTTCCGCTACAATTAGGCTTCCATATCCACATTGATAAAATCAGGATTAACGCCGGTTTCGTGCATCAACCAATCCACTTCTTTTTTCGTAAAGCCCATCATTTCATTGTACTTTTCGTGCAGCGTGATGTTGGTTGAGATGTTGTACCCGATGGTGAGGTCGTCGAACATCACCGGCGAAATGCCTGTGATGAATGTGCGGCTGGGAACAAACTTTGTGGAGTTTTTTATCCGCTCGTAGAAATCACGCACCAATCCGTTGGCTGACACCATCGTTTTGTAAAAATCCTTCCCAAAACGGTTGCCCACCGCAATCAGGTCGTTGGCAAAAAGGTCATAAAAAACAAACTTTTGCCAAACTTGCGCGGACGAATGAAAAACAGATTAGGGTTGGCTTCATTCTCCAACATTTCTATGTACATGGTTTTATCCACGTAGGCATAGTTTTGAGTCTGTATGCTCTTATAATTACTGCTACCGTCTTGATTTTCAATATCATTTCGCTTTCACCAAATCCATCACTAATTCGCTGGTATAGGCGAATTCATATAATCAAATCCATGCTTTCTCTCAAGCCAGGGGTTGCAGATGGCCTCATGTATGGAACCCCGATAGGCTACTTCTGTAATCTGAGTGTAAAATTGATTTTGTATCATCCGATTCAAGAGTTGTGAAAACAGCGGTTCGTTCGTCTTTTTGTACAGGATATAATCTTTTCTATTGACAGGAATGTCCAGCAGGCAAAAATATTTGAAATAAAATGATTTAGGCGGTTTTCTTATCCCGAACCCAGGTTTATAGAAATTTTGCCTATAGAGCCTGCTTTTCCCTTTAACGTTCCATCCACAAAAATCATAAAGCCCTTTCCTTGTTTGTATTTGGTTCCGTATTTATCGTACACAACGGAGAGTTTATGGTTCTTATACATCAGGTTATCTAAACAAAAATAATCCCATTTGCCTGCTGGGATAAGCGGGTTTATTGTTACTTGCTCTCCTTCTTGAGGGCGAATACCAATTAGGCCGGTGATCACTAAATCGCAAAAGCCTGAGTGGTTGTAATCTTTTCCGCGTTCTACGCCACCTTTGCCTTTCGACCAAGTGCCGTTCTCCCATATTTTCAGGCGGGTGCGTGATATCCAGTCGCCGGTGAAAGGATTGAGGTTTTCATCTATCCAAGGGACGGTTGTTCCATTCTCTTTTTTAAGACTGTGGCTTCTGCTGTATATCGTCAGCAAGTCTAAATAGTCTTTTGCGTTGAGCGGAGGAGACGGATGGTCGTTCAGCAGATTGGCTAATCCCACAAGGGTGACTGTTGTGGAGTAAGGCCAGCTTGGCCCGTTCCATTGACATTCATGGCCTTCGTAGGAAATTGCAAAACCGGAAGCCCTTTGTTCTACCGTTGTCGGTCCGTAAGGTGCATAAAAACCTTCTTTATCCAGCAATTGTTTCCAGGCATTGGCATACGAATCCGAAGCGATGTGGAAGTACCAAGGCGTATAGCCATGTTGTTCACGCACAGGAGAAAATCCGCCTTTCCCATTCTTTGGGATTACCTTGTAAAAGCCTGCTTTTTTGTCCCAAAGGAGCGTATTTATTAACTCCTTTAAGGCTTCAGCCTTTTGCCTGTAAAAAACATGTCCGCTTTCATCACCAACCAATTTGGCTATCTGTGAGAGTGCCTCGGCCTCGCCGTACATATAGCTATTGATCGTAGCCCGGTATCCTTTGCCGCCTGGAGACAGCCTGCCCGATACCGACACTTCCATCCCATCCCTGTCATCTACCTGCCAGAAGAGTTGTGTGGAATCACGCTTCTCAGCTTCCCATTGAGAAAAATTCTCCTTCAAGGAAGGATAGAGAGAGGTAAGTAACTCTACATTGGGATGCACAAGGTGGTAATTGTAAATCGCATTGGCTGCCCAGAAACTATACAAACGGGGATTGGCCTCGCCCGAAAACCAGAAGCGGGCATAGTCGGATATAATATGCTCATTGTCCAGCCACCGCCCTTCATAAATATGATGAGCGGCGGCACAACTGATGGTATTATACTTCCCTGCCCAAGGCACATCCGGCAAAAATTCGGATATAACATAACCGGACGGTATCTTTTTAACATGTTTCCGATACGTCCACCATCGGAAATAGTAGGTTTCCACCAATTGTTTGTCGGGACAGTCAAAGAGTGGAATTTTGTTTTCCAAAAAAGCTTTAGCCCCGCTATTGGGGATGTCCTGCACATACACTTCGTCGTCCAACTGATTGAATTTATCAATATACGACTCCCACTCTGCCTGTTTGATAAAGGTCTTTCCACTTTGGCCCTTAGTAAATAAAGGCCAAGCGGAAAGACATAGTATGAAAAACAAGCTACTTACTCTTGCCTTATGAATCAACATACCTTAAAAGTCTAATTTGTTTCCGGCATAAACAGCTAATCCAATCCGTTCGAGGGACTCATTCCTGCCATTATACCAGAGCAGCCACCGGTCTTTTTCCTGAATGGCGTAAGGTTTATAGCAAGCGCTGGCATCCCATTCACCCGGAGTGGGCTTGATAATCGGATTGCCTGTATAACGTTCCCATTGGTCAATCCCATTCTTCGAACGCGCCATTCCAATTTGAGCGAAATTAATATCATAGAATCCGATGTAAAACATCAGATAATCGGATTTCCGTTTGATTACCTGGCAAGCTGTAACCTTATACTGCTCCCAACTCCTGGCAGGGTCAGCTACAAAAACAGGTTCTTTCCGCTTCGTCCATTTCAATCCATCCGGGCTGGTGGCGTAGCCAATGGCATCCGGTTCGTATTGCTCTCCGCCCGAATACCACATTTTAAAGAGTTTTTCCTTCTCGTCCCAAATGACGTGAGGACACATCACGGCAACCTTCTCCCATTCTTCCTCAGCAGATAAGACAGGCTCATTACTCCGGCGCGTGAAGTTGATACCGTCCGTACCGGTTGCATAACCTATCCAGGACTTACCTCTCGCCTGCCCTGTGTACCACAAATGATAGACACCATCTTTCAGCACCACCACCGGCCGGTTCAAATCTTTTTCCCACTCATTGGCATCGTTAGGCCCCAGTATGATTTGAGGGGTGGTCCAGTTCTTACCGTCCGTACTGGTCGATAAGGCTAAACTTTTCTTGGGTCTCCACGAGCAGTACATCTTATACACACCTTCCTCCTTAAGTACGGAAAGATCAAAGATGGTGCCTAAATCACCGCCGCCCAATACCGGGTTCTGCTCATACTTCACCCACTCCCCTTTATTAGTCGCTTCTTGCTTATTCGAAGAACATGCAACTAAACCTATCACAAAAAAAACAGCGGCTGCAATGCCTAAAATACATTTGTTCATAACTATTTGATTTTTAATGATTGTTATTTTTAAATTTAACGGATTTTCATTTTTCAACTGAGAAAAAATTTTTGTCGCAAGCTTCCCGTTGCCGACGGGAAGGATATTTTGAGCGAAATATCTGCGGTGCAATTTGCGAGAGCAATATTTTTGTTGATTTTCCTCCTTAAAGCAGGGCGGCCTTCTTGTATTTCATATCTCATATTCAAGTCGTATTTTTTTAATGGACAATTGGGGTTTATTCAATGTTATTTCCCTCAAAATATTGGTATGTTGGATTCATGTTATTAATTCCATTATTATATCAACACGTTTATATGGGCTTGAGTAGCCTGTCACTTCTTTAAAGCCGAATTTTCGGTAAAGATGGATTGCCGGTTCCAAACGAGTATTGCTTTCAAGAAAGATTTTGGATGCACCTGATTCCTTTGCCTTATTGATGACCGACTGAACCAATAGAAAACCTGTTTTCTTTCCTCTAAACTTGGGATTGACAGCTAATTTAGCCAATTCATAATCATAATGTCCATTATCCATCTTTAACAAAGCACAAACCCCGACGGCTTCGCCGTTGTAAAGGGCAACGAAAATAAACCCGCCCTTTTGCAGGATATATTCTTCCGGGTTGTCCAACGTTTTGTGGTCTTCCTCTTCCATTTCGAAATAAGAAACAATCCACTCTTCGTTGAGCGTTTTGAAATCCCGTTGATAACGGGATTCATAAGGAATTATTTGTACATCCATATCTCTATTACTCATGATAACTTTCCAAATATACCCGGATAGCATGAGCAAGGTCTCTTCCCAAGTCCCGTGCCGAATTGGCATCAACAACCACTCCTTCGGCATTGGCAAACGGAATCTCCGTTGAACTGGAAAATATCGCATTCGGAAGCGTTGTCCCCCAATTACCGCACGACTGCATACCTGCTTTGATATTCGAGGCAATGTTCCACCCTTTACCAAAGGATAAAATGTTGCTTACCTTGAAGGGAATTGTTCCTTTTCGTTCTTTCTCCAGTATTTCACCGTATCGCTGCAAGGACTTCGTCAGTTTTTCACTGTTCTGTCCGACAAAATAAAAGTATTCGTTGGTTTCTCTATTCGTGTATTCGAGAACTTTGGCGCTCAACGGGTCATCGCCACCACGAAGCCACGGACAATGCAGGTCAAGCAAAAACAGCGGTTTGCCGTCCGCCCACTTCGGAACCTGTTCCGTAATCGCTTTGACCGAATGATACTTCCGCTGAATATAATCGCGGTTATGGTCGTGCGGTTTGCGGTTCTTGCCCTGGTCGCCGTCTTCTACGCCGTCTTTATCAACAAACGGAACCATAAAGAAATCGCAATGTTCACGCAGCCATTTGCCGTCTCCTGTATTGGAAAGAACTGTTTCGACAATTCCTTCCATTGCATAAGTTCCCATTGTTTCGTTGCAATGATGCCGCGAAGAAAGATAAACCTTAAATGAAGCGTTTTTATGTTCACAAATCCGCAGCAGTTCGACATTGCGTCCTTTTTCCGACTTGCAAAGCGTCTCGACTTTCAGAGCGGGATTGCCTTTGTGTTTCTCAAGAAACAGGTTGAGATTCTTTTCCGTGTAATTGATGCACTGGCTGAAATAAACTTCTTTTTCGTCCTGCTTGAAGGAATAATCGAACTTGTCGGCGGCGAAACCGGTTTTGTCTGAAAGCCAGTGCCAGTTAATTCCGTCCTTACTGACTGCGGGGCCCCGTGTGCTGACAGACCACGGCAGCAGTGTGAAATGCAATGTCCGTCCTTCTGCCCCGCGGATGCGGAAAGACCAGTAAATCTCATCATGGGAACTGTCCCGAAGCTCTTGCAACAGTTTTACGGAATCACCATTGATACTCAAAACTTTAATGTTCCCGCCGGGAAAATCCGCATCAATTTGCGGCTCTTTTATATTATTGAGCGGATTAATGCTGTAAACTTCTATATTAGACAAACGCACCCGGTTATTGGAGTAAGCCGGAACATAAAATCTGACCTTATCGGTTGATACACGCTTAAATTCCTTATAGTAGTCCGCCTTATTATCATTGTCTTCGCTGACGACATCCACCCATGTTCCATTCACCTTCGCTTGCAACCGGAACTGCTTCGCATTAGTTTCGCGCCATATTTTACATGCATTGATAGCGTATGTTCCCTGCAAATCAATTTCCATCCAGTGTTCAGTATTCGAATCATTCGAAACCCATCTTGGAGTATTGCCGAATTTCACCCCAAACGCAGGCATCTGACTCGTGTTGTCGGTAAGTGAGACATCGCTATAGGTTACCGGTTTATTCTTGGCAACATTGACCATTGTTGTCGGTACGCCTGTTTTAAACAGCGAATTTAGATCGTCTAAATGTTCCAAATATACTTGCCTGGGTGCAATATTATATTTTTTGCACAGTGATGCGGCTATGCCGACTACTTCGCCCATCATGCCGGTCTGTTGTTGAATCCGTATGGTGCCGAAAGCCACATGGGTTACGCTAATGTTTCGTCCCGCCATGAACAGGTTGTTAATATTCCGTGAATACAGGCAACGATAGGGAACATGGTAGGGGGAAAAATATGTTTTTACGCAGTAACTGAAAAATTCTTCACCCGGAAAATATTTACTGTTTTTCGGATCGGGATAGTGCAAATCCAGGGGCCAGGTAGTCGTAAAACTGGCATCATTATATTTTACCTGGTTTTGTATATCGTTTTGATTTAAAATAACGTCTCCCAGCAACCGGCGTGATTCCCTTTTTCCTGCAATATAAGCCAGCCAGGATATTTGCCTGTTAGCAAATTTTGGAAAGTTGTTTTTCACATACGACCAATTACCGAAAATAGCCCGGAAATTTTGATCCCTGATGTTTTCTGCGTCGGTGATGGTATTCTTGGCAAAACCACCTTCCCACCTCCAATCTCTATCCTCTTCAACATAAAAATCCGGATTCATCTGGCAAGCCCAATCCAATACCGGAAAAGTTGACGGAGTATCTAATGTCTCGTATGTCCACAAATTGGAAGTTCCGGTCTTGGCATTGTCCGCAATAGTTGGAGCCAAGGTTTCCAAAGCCTCATAAGTACCTTCTCTGCCCATTCGGTAGTCTGCTCCTGCCAGATAACCGACCGTTGCATCACCGGTGCAATCGGCGAAACAGTTTCCTTCAAAACGCAGTTCGGAGCTGTTTTCGATATGGCGGGCGACAACGGCTTTTATCGTATTTTGATTCATTTCTGTTTTGAAAACATGCATGTTCAGGTATAAATCCACATTGGGAGTCTGCTGAACCATTGCCAGCTTTTCATCATCAATGTATGCCTTCGGAGGTCCTGCGTTATAATAGTGTCGCTCCATCTTCACTGCAATCTCTCTCATCACATTTCCGAGATTTGGATAGAGGTTGTAATCATTATCGCCGCTTAATCCGAATGGGATGGAACCGTGATTGCCACCATAAATGGGAAGGTCGTTGATTAATCCGACCCGAATTTCCGAACTGTTGTTGCCACCAAGAACAGGGCGGTTGTTTATCAATGCCACTGTCAGCCCCAGGCGACCGGCAGAGACCGCCGCACAAATTCCGGCAATTCCTCCGCCGACGACCACCAAATCATAATGTTTGGTATTCTTTACTTCGATGCCCAACTTGTTGCGGCGAAATTCCGAGAGGCTGTTAAGGCTGGAAGGCGGAACGAACGATTCGTCTTTGGTGAAAAAAATCGCATCGCACCGTCCGTTGAATCCGGTTAAATCCTGTAAAGCGATTTCCGTCTGTTTGTTATTAACAGACACTTTCCCTGCATCTTGCCACATCCATTGCTCGCCTGTGTTTCCCAAAACAACCGGATGTGTCTTTCCGTTTATTTTTAACTTAAACTGTCCCGGACCCGCGCCTTTGTACCAGGGTGCAGTCCAATTGAAAGTACGTACCCATAAGCGATAAGTGCCTGTTTCAGGAAATTCTACCGTTGTACGGGCATCGGCTACGACTTTCCCCAATCCATGAGCCATCAGATAAGGCGACCCCATCTGGTCCATAAACTGCTGGTCAACGACCCATCCACCTTTTTCGGTAAAACTCTCAGCTTCGATAAAAACGCCTGTCGGGCTTTTGCTGTATGCCTGGCAAACAGTCGTTAGTACGATTAATAAAATCAATTTAATTCTCATGACATTACCTGTTTGTTTCTTTTACAAAGATAAAATAAAGACGGGAACGGATTATCATTCCCGTCTTTTTATACATATAGTTTAGTAACCCAAAGTTAGTTCCAACCCGGATTCTGAACTAATTTATCGTTTACCACCAATTGCTCTGTTGGTATCGGCAATAAATAAGCCTTATTCTGATCGAATTTAAAATGCCCGTCCGGTATGTATCTTTGATAAGGAGCAAAATACCCTTCGTCGTCTGTCCAATAGTTATTTCCTTCCACACTCTCGGGAACCCATTTGGCTACCGTCGTATTCATAAACTCATCATACCCTCCATATATTGACTGAGGAATCTGGAATGTTTTGAAGAAATCAACCAACCATGTTAAATCTTTAAACTGCGCTGTTTTTGCTCCCTGAATCTTATCATGATTCAAAAGATGATGTGCCCGCCAGCGTTTCAGGTCATTGTGGCGGAAGCCTTCCAAAGCGTATTCCACGCGGCGTTCCCTGCGGATTTCCTGAAGAATATTGGATACCGGAATGCCTTCATATCCTCTTGCCGCCGTAAACTCGCTTTTGGGGTCGGTATATCCCGGATCAAGGGAAAGATGGGGCATACCCACTCTGTCCCGCAGTTTATTGACGGTCAAATCCAAGTCTGCCTGCGTCAGTTCGCCCAGTTCTGCCCTTGCCTCGGCATAGATCAATAAAGCTTCGGCGTAACGGAAAATAACAGTAGCTTTATCAGCTTGTGTGGAATACTCCTGTTCAGCATAGTCCGGGTCTAAGCCCTTGGCCATTTCATATCCTGTTGAACATTTATTCTTATCGACCAGATTGATATTTGGTTTAGTAAAAACATAAAGGGTGTCTCTTCCATCACGTATGGTTCTGGGTCTTCCCGGTGCATACATGGTCTGAGTCAATCTTGGATCGCGGTTGGCAATAACTTTCAATAAATTGTCATCGCCCTGATAGTTGCTTGCCAGACTGATTGGTTTGGCTTTACCGTCAGCATCTATACAAAGATAGGAATCCACCAAGCTTCGCGTCAAACCAAGTCCTTGTCCATACCGACCTATGTCTTGGGAATCCTGATGATAGGAACCTAAGGAGATATCGTATTTTCTCCACAACATGATTTCCTTGCTGTTGGAATAATCATGCCGGTTAAACAGAAGATGATACCCATCCTTTAGGCCCACATTGTCCAGACTGAACAAACCTGAACTGATGACAGCCAGCGAGGCATCGCGGGCAGCCGTCAAATACTTACGCACATCGCCTTCTCCGGCAAATGGTGTTCCGGCATGGTACTTTTCCCAGGTGCCTTCATACAAGGCAACACGGGCTTTATATAATTGGGCAACCTCTTTGGATACGCGGCTTTTCGCCTGAGTGTTGAACGACGGGATTCTTTCTATCGCCAAATCCAGGTCAGCCAGGATATGGTCGGCTATTTCATGCCTTTTGGCGCGAGGTTGATACAACTCAGGTGATTCTAATCCGAGTTGTGTTTCTATCCATGGAACACCTCCAAATTTTGTAAGGAACTGCACAAAATAATAGTGTGCACGGAAAAACCGCGCTTCCCCGATAAAAGGTTCCGCTCTGTCTAATTCGGTTGATTTTTTGTAATTGTCCAAAAGGAAATTGACGCTGCGTATATTACCCCATTCACCAGTCCCCCATCCTCCGCCGGATGCGGGAACTACCCGGTTATCAATCAAATCGGGATTACTACTGTAACTGAACGAAAGCAAATTGTCTGATCCTGCATCGGAAGTAAATACAGAATTGGGAGATCCCCATACCGTATAATATTGATTGACGTACAGTTTACACTGTTCCGCCGAAAAAGTCAGGGACACGTCGGTAACTTGGTCTAACGGCTCTTTTATCAAGAAATCCGAGCAAGCCGTCAACAACAGTACTATGCTTGTTTGAAAAATAAAATATATCTTTTTCATATTCATTATATTTTAGCTTATTATTTGAATGTAATACTAAGTCCGACTGAAAGCGATTTTGAAAGCGGATAGACATTGGCGCCGGGCGCTTCAGGATCGAAATTTTCATTGATTTTACTGAATGTCAATAAATTTTCTCCACTGAAATAGATACGCAACTTATCAACTGTCAGCTTTTGCAATACATGCCTGGGAATGGTGTAACCAAACTGGACGTTTTTGAAACGGCAATACGCAGCATTGTTCAGATATTTCGTCTGTGTCTGCAGGTTTTTGCCGGTATTTCCCAGATAGAAACGCGGCCAGTAGGGATCAAGGTTGCTGCCATCCTCACGCCAGCAATCCAGGGTGTTTTTCCAAACATTAGACCCCCATCGTCCTCCGCCAAGCCCCCAGGAGAGAACACCGCTCAACCACAAATCGCGTTTGCCGGTTCCCTGAAAGATGGCAGATACGTCAAAACCATTCCATTCGGCGTTGAACCCGAAACCAAAATTATAGCGGGGAGTGTTGTTGCCTATAATGGACAAATCGCCCGGGTCTTCCAGCGTGTTTTTGCCGTAGGTAATAAATCCGTCTCCGTCTAAATCCTTGTATTTCATATCACCCCTCGACCAGTTGGAACCAAATTGCTTTTGCGCTCCGCTCTGGTTCATCTGTTCCGCTTCGGCGGCATCAATCATGATATGGTCGGTCGTATATCCCCATATCTCACCCATATTTTTACCCACATACCAGTCGGAAATAAGGCCGTTCGGATTGGAATATTTTGTTACAATCCCCGTATAATCGGATAGATTAGCAAAAACGCCATAGCTGAACGGTTTGTTGGCGACAGTTATCCGGTCGCGCCAGTTAAGGGTAATTTCAAATCCACGGTTCCGTATATCGGCATTATTCGTATCCGGCGAACTGGCGCCCAATACGGCCGGTAGAGTAACACCCTTGGTTATTAAACCGATAATT
>BNTV01000048.1 GCA_025996865.1 Bacteroidia bacterium | reverse complement strand
AATGATAGTTTTTACTTCTTTGAGAATTGATGTTTTCGACCGCGAAGCGATAAATTTTCCCTGGTGAGCCGAAATCGTGCAAAAGGCGCATCCACCGAAACACCCTCTGTGGATGTTGACCGAATGACGAATCATATCGTAAGCCGGAATCCGTTTGTCTTTGTATTTGGGATGCGGCAAACGGGTATAAGGCAAATCGTAGCAAGCGTCGATTTCTTCGGTTGTCATCGGAGGGTAGGGGGGATTGACGATGATATAGCCGTCTCCGGTTTTTTGTACCAAGCGATTGGCTTTCATTCGGTTGGATTCCTCTTCGATGTGTTTGAAATTTTGGGCTTGCCGTTTTTTGTCTTTCAAGCAATCTTCGTAAGAACTGAGTACAATGTCATTGGCTTCCGGCTGGTACGTTTCCCGAAGGAAAACCGTTTGTGGAATATCGCTTATTTCGTTGATTTTCTTATTGTTTTGCAGTGCTTGAACAATCGTTTTAATTGGTTTTTCCCCGTTTCCATAAACTAAAATATCGGCTTTGGAAGGAATCAAAATGCCCGGTAGAAGTTTATCCTGCCAGTAATCATAATGCGATAATCTCCGTAAAGACGCTTCAATTCCGCCAACAATAACCGGAACGTTTGGAAAAAGTTGTTTGAGAATACCGGAATAAACGATGGTCGGATAATCGGGACGCATATCTATCCGTGCATCAGGCGTATAAGCATCTTCCGAACGAAGCCGTTTGTTGGCGGTGAATTTGTTAACCATTGAATCCATCGCTCCTGCCGAAATAGCGAAAAAAAGCCGTGGCTCTCCTAATTTTTTGAAATCGCGCCAATCGTCACGCCAGTTGGGTTGTGGAACGACAGCAACCCGTAAACCGATTTTTTCCAACGTCCTGCCGATAACGGCAGCCCCGAAAGACGGATGGTCTATATAGGCATCTCCCGAAAAAAGAATCACGTCCAAATAATCCCATCCGCGCGATTCGATTTCTTTTTTTGTTGTGGGCAACCAATCGGTTAATTTCGTATTGTTCATGCTACAAAATTACTGACTTTTTTTGATATATTCAGTTCGAATTTAGCGTAAAACGAAAAAATAAAAACTTTATATATAAAAAATTATAATACTTTTACTCAAAAATAGTGTTTTTTTCTTGTATTCTATTTTATAATTGTATATATTTGTACCCTGAAGTTGAACAATTTGAAAAAAATGATTAAAAAACATGGATGTAGCAGGTAGTCCTTTTATAATAGAAAATCTTGAGGAAGATACAGGTTTTCTAATCTTACAAGTTTCAAGGTTGTGGGAGGAATTTCATGAACGTACGATGAAAAAGTACTACAACATGACCCACATGCAATATGCCGTTTTGGCAAGTGTTTACTGGTTGGTTTTGCACGAAAAGAGAGAAGTGACTCAAACGATTCTGGCAAAACATACCAAAATAGATCCTATGACGATCTCCCAAGTTTTCAAAGTGCTGGAAAAAAAAGGGTACATTTATCGTCAAACACATTCGACCGATGTGCGGGCGAAATCCGTTACTCTCACCCAGCAAGGCGTAGAACTGATGAACAAGGCTGTAGCTACTATAGTCAATCTGGATAATAAATTTTTTAAAGTCTTAGGTAAAAATATTGTACATTTCAACAATTATTTACTCACATTACTCAAAGAAAACGATTTATAGTTTACCGGAATTTTTTTTGTTAAGCCCGTCTTATATAGTACTAAAAATCAGTATCTTAAATATTGAAAATGGGTAATTCACAAGCTTTTATAGTTTGTGAATTTTTTTTACCGTTTCCCAAATAATACTAATATTTAGAAATTTTATATAAAATATTTTACAATATAAATTATTATTTTTATCTTTGCAACGAAAAACTTGATTTATATATAGAGCGCTATAGTAAATCAAGGATAGAGTTGTCAAAATAAATCGAAAAAATGGGGATGGTAATAAATTGTATGGAGGATTTCTTTTTTCATCTTTTTCCAAAATTATCTGATTTAATTATCCAGAAGTTTTTACCTCTCCTCGTTTTTTCCAAAAAAAAAGAAATAGAGATTTGGTGTTTGCCCGCATTATGGAACAGTCTCTTCCTAATTTTCAGGAATGTATATATATCAGGTGCGCAAAGTGAATTATTAATAAAACATAAAGATCTATGAAACAGAGTATAAAAGCATTTTTTAAAAAAATGAAAAAATGGTGGCGCAGGAATAAACGTTGGCAACAAAAGGATAGCAACAACCTATATTTAGGTAAACGGCAACAATGATTTTTTTCACATTTATAATATTAATAACTGATTCTAAAGTCCTAATTGGGTTAACAACCGCCCGGTTTGGACTTTAAATTTTTATCTATATGGTTAATTGTAATGTTTTAAGTTTAATTATGTAAAAAAATTTTTGTACTACAAAAGAAATATCTACATTTGCTAATTGAAAATATTATGTTTAGACTTGTGTTTAAACTTTAGTTATTTGAATGTGTCTAATATAAAGAATATTAATTAATTTATAAGAAATTATGAATATGAAAACAAAGAAATGGTATATGCTATTTGTGATGATATTCATTGCAAGTTCCGTGATGGCTCAGAATGATGCTTTTGAGGATGATATATATTATTCTTCCAAAAAAAAGAAAACGGAAGTTCAGAAACCTAAAGTAGAGCCAGTTAAGAAAGTAAGAGAAACCCCTGTTGTATTGGAAGCGACCGTTCCGAGTGAAAGAAATGTAGATGAATATAATAGACGTTATATCAATGATAGAGAATACATTGACGAATTGGTTGACGAAAACGATACAATAGTAGAATATGTAGATGGTGAACTGACAGAAAAGATTATTAAGTTTCATGATCCCTCGAAAATAATTGTTTCCGGAACCGACAATGTAAATATTTATTATGATGGAGAGATTTATGAACTGGATTTTGACGAACCTTCTTCTTCCGGCGTATCCATCAACATAAATTCCGGTTACGGGTATAATCCTTGGTACACCGGTTGGTATCCCGGATATTATGGTTATGGATGGCATTCTCCGTGGCATTACGGTGGGTATTCTCCTTGGTACTCAGGCTGGTATTCGCCTTGGTATTCCAGTTGGTATGATCCCTGGTATTCCGGATATTATGGTGGTTGGTACTCTCCGGGTTATTGGTATGGCGGTTATTATGGCGGCGGCTATTATTATGGTGGTGGTCATAATCATTATTACGGTGGTGGTTATTCAAGAGGTTATCACAGCCAATATGCAAACAACAGGCGTTATGTGAGAGATAGTGACAGGAGTGCGCGTGTTTCCAACTCCAGCGGAACCCGTTATTCGAGCGCAAGAAGTGAAAGTTCAAGTCGCGTGTCAAGAGGTGATATTGTATCTTCTCGTTCCGATAGACAAACGGTTACGCGCGATCAATCGGCAACGCGGACTACCCGTTCAAGTGCGATTCGCGGCGAATCGAAGTCGGTTCCTAATTCAAATGTTTCCACTCCGTCGAGAACAAGAGTAACCGCCCCTTCAACTTCTTCTTCAAGTTCGAGGAATAATTCGTCCGGAAGCAGCAGCAGAAGCAACAGTGGTTCGTCCGGTTCATATAGCGCCCCTTCCCGGTCAAGTAGCAGCTCGTCCGGATCATCATCAAGTAGCAGTCCTTCCAGGTCAAGCAGTGGCGGTGGTTCCTCTTATTCCGGTGGAGGCGGAGGTAGCAGTTCGTCCGGAGGCAGCAGCAGCGGAGGAGGTAGTCGTTCGTCCGGTGGCGGTAGAAGATAATTTACAAATTAACTCAAAAAAACATTTGAAATATGAAAAGGAATTTATTCATATTAGTAGCTCTTTTTGTGTCTATTTCGTTGTTTGGACAAGGAGAAATTGATGCTTACCGGATTTCAAAAAAGGAATTGTCGGGAACTGCACGCGGACAAGCGATGGGCGGTGCGTTCGGAGCCTTGGGTGGAGATGTAACCGGAGTTTCGATTAATCCTGCGGGAATCGGCGTTTACCATAGCTCGGAAGTTATTTTCAATGCAGGTTTGACTTTTAATAATACGAAAGCAACTTTTGAAAATAGCGAAGAAAGTAAGGGAAATGCCAGCGTGAACTGCGATAATTTTGCTTATATAGGGTATTATCCCTTGGGAAACGATGATCGTTTTTCGCTTAATTTCGGGTTTAACTACAACCGGCTGAAAAATTTCGATAGAAAATACAAGACGTCCGGAAAAGGAATGACAACTTCTTTAACCGATTATATGGCGGATATTACAAACGGGACGCCGTATAATTTTTTCACGAAAAATAACGGCGACTATTATTATGCAGATGGTCATCCGCGCTGGTTGGGCATTTTGGGATGGTCCGGATTTTTGATTAATCCGAGTGGAAATACAAGTTATAATGACGATTATGTAAGTCCTTTGACTGAGGGTGAAAAGGTAGATCCGTCATTGGAGGTCCGCGAAAGAGGCTCTATCGGCGCTTACGATTTTACCTTGGGCACTAATATCAACAATAGACTATACCTTGGAACTTCGCTGACTTATACGGATATATCATACGTTACAGAGACTTCTTATAATGAAAACTTTGAACACGGCGGCGGATTTAAATTAGTAAATGATTATAATACCGAAGGTTCGGGATTACAAGTAAAATTAGGCTTAATATTCAAGCCGGTGGATGCTTTTCGTATCGGATTATCCTATCATTCTCCGACTTGGTACACTTTGACCGATTATTTTCAGGGAACTGTATATCCCAATAGAATTCCTGATGGTGACGGCGGATGGGCGGATAATACCGCTACACCGAATGGCGCTTATCAGGAATACCGTTTCAAGACGCCGGATGTATGGACGCTGAGTGCTGCGGCTGTTTTGGGAGGATTTGCTATCCTTAGTTTGGATTATGAATATACAGATTATAGTATGATGAAATTTTCCAAACAAAACATCAATGACTATGATTTCGAATATGAAAACGGTGATGTTAAAAGTCATTTTAAAGGAGCTTCAACGGTAAGAGCCGGTGCAGAATTTCGTTTTACCCCTCAATTTTCGGGACGAATAGGCTGTGCTTGGATGCAAAACCCGTATGATCAGGATTATAAGAACAACAAAAAAGAAGTAATGACTATCGGAACGATTCCCAATTATACGCTTGAGGGTGATGTACTTTACCTGACAACCGGTATCGGATATCGTTTTACACCCCAGTTTTACATGGACTTTGCGCTTATTTACAGGACACAACAGGATGAACTGCATTTCTATTCACCGTTGTTCAACGGAGATGGAAGTGTATATTTAGCTTCTGCTCCTACGAAAATGGCTAATCGTTCGGTGAAAACCTTAGTGACTTTGGGATATAAATTTTGAGCCCCGCCCTTTTAGGGAATTAGAGGTAAAAAATAAAAAACACTGCGTTTTGTACAAAAAACGCGGTGTTTTGTTTAATGAAACATCTTATTCTTGAATTTTTAAGAAAAAAAATTTGCACAGTCGTTTTTTTATTCTTTACTTTGTATTGTCTAATTATAAAAAATTATTTGCCTATCGAAAAAACATTACTTTTAAAACACATAAATTAATAGTAATGAGAGATTTAAAATTGATGTCCGATGAGGAGTTAGTAATCACTTATGCTCAAGGCAGTAATGCTGCTTTTGATATTTTGTTGAATCGTCACCAAGGCAATGTCTATTCCTATATTTATTTTATTGTAAGAAATCGCGAACTGGCTGAAGATATTTTTCAGGAAACGTTTGTGAAGGCGATCATGACCATTAAACAGGGACGATATACCGAAAACGGTAAATTTCGCGCGTGGATTAACCGGATTGCTCATAACCTGATTATTGATAATTACCGGCAGGAAAAGAACGAGCAAACCATTTCCAACGACGAATGTGAAGTTGATTTATTCAACAATCACAAACTTTCCGACGGAACGATTGAAGACGAAATGATTAAAACCCAGATTCTTATGGATGTGAAGAAATTAATCGAATACCTTCCTGAGAATCAAAAAGAAGTTTTGTTGTTGCGGTATTATCAGGATTTAAGTTTCAAGGAAATTGCAGATATTACAGGCGTAAGCATCAATACCGCTTTGGGGCGCATGCGTTATGCGATTCTCAATATGAGACGTTTAGCTGACGAAAAAAACATGATTTTAACGATGGATTAATTTTTTTGTATCCCTTTACAATATAATCAAAACAGGTACGTTTTATAGGTAATAACAGTAAACAACACTGCCTATGAATCAGAAATTTACACATCAAGAATCAAAGGATTTTTTTTCAGTTATTGATAATGAGGAGGTGAAAGAAGTAAATCCGGGGAAACACGTATTATTTTTTATCCGGCAATTTGCCTGCGCTTATCATGTCGAAAATAAATTACCACAAGCATTGAACGGAATAATCTTGAATTGAATTGTCAAAGAAGATAATGAAAATTATTCATTCGATTTTTACATTTGCTATCGGAGGCGCAGAAACTATGTTGGCGGACATTATTAACCAACAATGCAAAAGTGCTTCCGTTAATTTTATTATTGTAAATGACAAGATAAATCCTGATTTGTTACAGGCTATTGATCAGCGAGTTAATGTTTTTTTATTAAATAGGAAAGAAAGCCATAAGTTCCAATTGCTGTCGGCTTATTTAAAATAAAACTCCTTATGCAAAGAGATACAAGAACGATAAAAGCGCAACAGAATATAATTGGTGCCGTATTTCTAAAGGGATTTTCGGTTTTGGTGTCTTTTGTGCTGGTTCCGATGACATTGGGCTATCTGAATGCATACGAATATGGTGTTTGGTTGACACTCAGTTCGGTATTGATGTGGATTAACTATTTTGATGTTGGATTAGGCCATGGCTTGCGTAATAAATTAGCTGAAGCATTTGCTTTAAAGGATGATATTTTAGCTAAAATATATGTTAGTACAGTCTTTTTTCTGTTGACTGTTATTGTGCTTGTTATCTATTTGCTTTTTATACTTGTCCTATTTTGGTTGGATTGGTATAAGTTATTAAATGTCTCTCCTGATGTTGTGAGTCATTTGAATTCTTTGGTTTTAATTGTATTTACATTTTTTTGTTTGTCATTTGTTTTGAAATTCATTGGTAATATCTATTTAGCCAAGCAACTTCCTGTTATTAATGACTTGTTGATATTTGCGGGTAATTTTTTGTCATTGATCATTATATATATTCTTACCAAGGTAACAGAAGGTAATTTATCGAAAGTGGCGATTACTTATTCAGTAACTCCCGTTTTAGCTTATTTAATAGCCTATCCAATTACATTTTACATAAAATATCCTTTTTTGCGTCCAACATTATCGGCTGTGAAATTAAAATATGCCAAAGGATTGATGGGTTTAGGATTGCAGTTTTTTGTTATCCAGATTGCTTGCCTTTTAATATTTTCTACCTCCAACATATTAATTTCGCATTTATTTGGTTCTGAAGATGTAACTTATTATAATATAGCATCTAAATATTTTCTGACTATCACGATGATTTTTGGCATTGTTATTACTCCAATATGGTCTGCGATAACAGATGCTTATGTGAAAAATGATTATGGTTGGATGAGAAAAACAATTCGCACAATGCTATATGTCTGGGTGCTTTTATTCTTACTTACGATTGTAATGGTTATAATATCCAATTATATCTATCATATATGGGTGGGTGATACAGTGAAGATACCGATGTCGCTTTCTGTGTTGATGGGATTGTATGTTACCATTATGAATTGGAATAATATCTATACGCATTTTATTAATGGAACTGGCAAAATAAGATTACAGCTTTATATTACTGTCGGAACAAGTTTGCTATATATACCATTAGCTATATTCTTGAGTAAAATATGGGGTATAAATGGAATTATTGGAGCGATGTGTATAATCCTGCTTTGTTCAAGTTGGTCTTCTCCCTTACAGTATTATAAAATTATAAATAAAAAAGCAAAAGGCATTTGGAATAAATAATTTAGTATGAATAACCCTAAAATATCCATCGTTACCGTGACCTATAATGCTGTTTCAGTATTAGAGGAAACGATTTTGTCCATAATTAATCAAATATATAATAATATAGAATATATCGTTATTGATGGAGGAAGTACGGATGGGACACTGGATATAATAAAAAAATATGAAGATCGCTTATCCTATTGGATTAGCGAACCGGATAAAGGCATATACGATGCGATGAACAAGGGTATTGATAGAGCTTCAGGAGATTGGATCAATTTTATGAATGCAGGTGATTTATTCTATTCAAATACGATTATTCAAGAATTGGTAGATATGCATTATTTTGATGATAATGAAGCTATTATATATGGGAATAGACTCGTGAATAAAAATGGCTTACTTGAAGCAGCAATAAGTGATCTAAAACCGATAAAACATCGGATGGACATTTTTCATCAGTCTTGTTTTGTGCCGGTGGATTTACATAAAATATCCTTTTTTGCGTCCAACATTATCGGCTGTGAAATTAAAATATGCCAAAGGATTGATGGGTTTAGGATTGCAGTTTTTTGTTATCCAGATTGCTTGCCTTTTAATATTTTCTACCTCCAACATATTAATTTCGCATTTATTTGGTTCTGAAGATGTAACTTATTATAATATAGCATCTAAATATTTTCTGACTATCACGATGATTTTTGGCATTGTTATTACTCCAATATGGTCTGCGATAACAGATGCTTATGTGAAAAATGATTATGGTTGGATGAGAAAAACAATTCGCACAATGCTATATGTCTGGGTGCTTTTATTCTTACTTACGATTGTAATGGTTATAATATCCAATTATATCTATCATATATGGGTGGGTGATACAGTGAAGATACCGATGTCGCTTTCTGTGTTGATGGGATTGTATGTTACCATTATGAATTGGAATAATATCTATACGCATTTTATTAATGGAACTGGCAAAATAAGATTACAGCTTTATATTACTGTCGGAACAAGTTTGCTATATATACCATTAGCTATATTCTTGAGTAAAATATGGGGTATAAATGGAATTATTGGAGCGATGTGTATAATCCTGCTTTGTTCAAGTTGGTCTTCTCCCTTACAGTATTATAAAATTATAAATAAAAAAGCAAAAGGCATTTGGAATAAATAATTTAGTATGAATAACCCTAAAATATCCATCGTTACCGTGACCTATAATGCTGTTTCAGTATTAGAGGAAACGATTTTGTCCATAATTAATCAAATATATAATAATATAGAATATATCGTTATTGATGGAGGAAGTACGGATGGGACACTGGATATAATAAAAAAATATGAAGATCGCTTATCCTATTGGATTAGCGAACCGGATAAAGGCATATACGATGCGATGAACAAGGGTATTGATAGAGCTTCAGGAGATTGGATCAATTTTATGAATGCAGGTGATTTATTCTATTCAAATACGATTATTCAAGAATTGGTAGATATGCATTATTTTGATGATAATGAAGCTATTATATATGGGAATAGACTCGTGAATAAAAATGGCTTACTTGAAGCAGCAATAAGTGATCTAAAACCGATAAAACATCGGATGGACATTTTTCATCAGTCTTGTTTTGTGCCGGTGGATTTACATAAAAATTTCCCTTTTGACATCTCTTATAAAATCGCGGGAGACTATGACTTTTTTTATAGAATGATAAATAATCATGTGAAATTTATAAAAACAGATTTGGATATTTGCATCTTTTTGTTAGGCGGAGTTTCATTCCGTGATGGTAATCAACTTGTACGAGAAGTTTTAACAGTGATCAAGGTTAATAATTCAAATAAATTTTGTGCAGCCTATTATTCAATTAATGCCTTGCGAAATAAAGGATTTATATTGACTCTTCTTAAACAAAACGTTCCATTTATCCGCTCACTGATAAAAGTAATAAAAAGACAACGCAAATGACAGCTCCAATCAAAATATCCATTGTAACACCCTCATACAATCAAGGACAGTTTATTGAAGAAACAATATTATCTGTTCTGAATCAAACTTATAAAAATATTGAATATATTTTGGTTGATGGTGGTTCTACAGATAACACAATGGAGATTGTAAATAAATATCGGAATAGGATTGATATTGTTATATCTGAAAAAGATAAAGGGCAAAGCGATGCCATTAATAAGGGATTTCGACTCAGTACCGGGGAAGTAGCGGGCTGGATTAACTCAGACGACATTCTCTATCCCAATTGCGTTGCCGAAATTGTTAAACTTTACACTGAGAATCCGGGTGGGAGTATTTTTTATCCATCCTCCTTGAATTTTATAGATAAAGATGGGAAATTATTATCCAAGATAACGCTAAAAATTTCCGGCAAAGATTACCTTTTGAATACGAATCCTTCAATCATTCAACAAGGATCATTTTACGAAACAAATTATTTAAAACGAGTTGGTTATCTGGATGAAAAGTTGTACTATTGCATGGATTTGGATTTGTGGCTTCGGTTGCTTGACCTCGGAAGTATCCATTACTTAGATAACACATTATCCGCTTTTCGAATATGGGGAGAAACCAAAACCAGTTTTGGCGGATTGGCTTTTATTAATGACATCTTGAGAACAATTAATAAATATGGCGCAAAAAGATTTTCATGTGCTAAAATCAAATTATTTTATATCTGTTTACATATAATATACAAAAAAATTAAACGTTTTATCATAAACAAAGTACAAAGGTATGCACATTAAAGTATATATTGATCCAAGAAGCACAATTAATTATTCATCCTTTTATATTCAGGGATTATATGATTATTTAGGGAAAAACCATGTTCATTTTTCCTCTAAATACTTTGACGATTTGAAAGAAATAGATATGCTCATGGCTTTTGTCATTATAGAAAACGATAAGAAAAAAAAATATATCATTGATTACAGAGATCAAGACAACCTAATTGATTCAGCCTATCAATGGACGGATATTTATGCAAAAATCAATGTAAATACTACAACGCATACGCTTGATACACAGAAAAAATTAATTACTATTCCTCCTGGATTCGGAATTAAGATATGGAATCCTCTCTTATTGTTTTTTCATCTATTCGTTAATTTTTGCAAGGCAAAAATTTTCAGAAATAGTAATATTTCCAATATTCATCTCAGACCCAAACTTTGGATCCGGAATTACTTATCTATGTTAAAAAGACAAAAGATAACAGATTATGCAGTGGAATGTGTCAATGAGAATAGCCAATATGGTTTTTTTGTTTCGACTTTTTGGGGTAAAGACGAAAACGCGATGACTACGAATGCGTATCGATACCAATATATGTTGTCTTGCATCCAACATGAGGGCATTGACTTTCATGGCGGTTTTGTTATCAACAAAAAGAATATTATTCCGCAAAATATTCCTCAGCAATTTCTTTTTGACAAATTTTTCCCCAATACGATCTATCAAAAAAACATCAAAAAATCCATTTTTGTTTTTAATACCCCTGCGGTTCACAATTGTCATGGGTGGAAAATTGCTGAATTTTTAGCTATGGGAAAAGCGATTATTTCTACACCTCTGTCAAATGAAATACCAGTGTCTTTAGAACATGACAAAGATATTTATTTTGTAAAAGATGAAAAAGAAATAGGGCAAGCTGTTGATATACTCTCAAAAGACAAAGCGCTTCGATGTAAACTTGAAAAAAATGCAAAAATGTATTTTAATAATCACGCATTACCTGTTAAAGTAATTGAACGTATTTTGATAACGACATGAAAATATTACATATAATTTTTTCTTTCAATATCGGTGGTGCGGAAACGATGCTTGTTGATATTCTTAATGAGCAAGTTAAGTATCAGAATGTAGGATTGATCATTATCAACAAAGACTATAATGAAGATTTGTTGAAAAAGATTAGTCCGGAGGTTTCCTTATTCTTTCTAAACAGGAAAATAGGGAGTAAAAATCCCTTAAAAATAATCACGTTCAATCTGATTATCCGGCGTTACAATCCACAAGTTATACATTTTCACAATCACAATGCCATCGGGCTACTTATGCCTATTCGACCTTACAAAAAAATATTAACGGTTCATGATCTTCGATTTCCGCCTAAATATTTTAAAAAATACGGCACGATAGTTGCCATTTCCCACGCAGTACAAAAAGATATTTTCAATAGTTCGGGACTTGAATCCACGATCGTTTACAATGGTATTTGCCTTGACAAAATTAAAGTAAAAACGAAAATAGAAAATAATGTTTTCCGTATTGTACAAATTGGTCGATTGATCCATTTAAAGAAAGGACAACATATCTTGTTGAAAGCGCTTTCCTTACTGGTTGAAAAATATAAAATAGACCGATTTTCATTGGATTTTATTGGAAGTGGAGATTCGGAATTTTATCTGAAAGAATTGGTTAAAGAATATAAGTTGGAAAACCATGTATGTTTTTTAGGCGAGCAGAGCCGTGAAGAAATTTACATCAATCTTCACAATTATGATTTACTTGTACAGCCTTCTATTTATGAAGGATTTGGTCTCACTGTTGCTGAAGCTATGGCTGCTAAAGTCCCGGTTCTTGTATCGGCAAATGATGGTCCCATGGAGATAATTGAAGATGGTAAGTATGGATTCTGGTTTGAAAAAGAAAATGCAGAACATTGTTGCGAACAAATAAAGCAAATCCTGTCTTCGGAGAACATAGATGAATTTCTAAATAATGCTTATTTGCATGTTTCAAAGAATTTTAATATTGTGAATGTGGCATCACAATATATTAAGACATACACGGAAAAACACCGGTCAAATATATTGATAACAGCTCCAAGTTTGGATGTGCGTAAAAATATAAGTGGTATTTCCTCTGTTGTACAATCCATTATCAAGCATAATAATCAATGCAATTATACCCACTATTTATTGGGAAGGCCGGATAAAAAATTGACTGCCTTTTCTTGGTTAATGCTATTAATTAAGCAATTGATTTTATTTCCGTTTGCACTTAAAAAGAATAAAATTGACATTGTACATCAAAATCTCCCGTTCGATCCCAAAGGAATATTACGTGAATTTGTCATTAATTGGTGGTGCAAACTGTTGAATATTCCCGTCGTTTTACATATACATGGTGGCGTATTCTTGATGAATAAAACCACGAATAAGTTTTATGATTCTCTTTCAAAAAGAATCTTCAAAAACAGCAGAGTGGTTGTTGTTTTAAGTGAAATAGAAAAAGAAGCATTAAGGCAAAATTATCAATATCCATCCGCTTCGGTTTTAGTAAATTGTATTGATATATCTCTATTTTCGGAAATTAAAAAAAAAGAACACAATCCAACACCGGTTTTTTTATTTCTGGGAAGATTGCATGAAAGTAAGGGTTTGGAAGACATTGTCAACGCTTTTAAGTTATTGAAAGCCGATGTGAAATTTGATTTTATTCTTTGTGGAGATGGACCTTTAAGAGAATATATAGTGTCCGAATGTAAGTCGCTATTAAAAGATCAATTCAAATATTTGGGAGTGGTGTCCGGACAAATCAAGCTAAATATCATCCAAAGCGCAGACTATTTTCTTTTGCCGTCAAGATATGGAGAAGGCTTGCCAATCGCTTTATTAGAAACGATGGCAGTCGGTCTTGTACCCATTATTACAGACGATGCCTCTATGAAATACGTTGTTGAAAATGGACAAAATGGCGTAATCGTAGAAAAGCGGAATCCGCAAGATTTATATCAAAAAATAAAAAAGGTCGTATCAACTCCCGGTTTGTACCAATTTTTATCCACTCATGCCAAAGAGTCAGTCGTTGAAAAATATGATATACAGGATTATGTTTCCCGGCTCAATGACATTTATGAAAAATGTTTGTGTCGATAAATAATAAATAGTGATATAAAACAAATTATATACATGAAGATACTTGTAACAGGAGGAGCCGGAATGATTGGCTCCAATTTGGTAAAACGTTTAGTAGCGGAAGGAAATGAACTTTTCGTGATAGATAATCTTTGGCGGGGGAAATTGGAATATTTGAACGACGAAAAAAAAGAACCCGTAATCCCGTTGGATACCCATTTTTTCAATTTGGATTTACGGATTCCCGACGTTGCGGATGAAATATTATCGAAAGTTGAATACGTGGTTCATTTGGCGGATATTGTAGCCGGAATAAATTACGTTTTTAACAATCAAGGGGAGTTGTTTCGCGAAAATATTCTTATCAATTCAAACACAATTACCTCTGCTCGAAAAAATGCGGATACACTAAAAGGATTTATTTATGCGGGAACCGCTTGCAGCTTCCCGTTGACTCGACAAAACTCATTGAATGTCATTCCATTAAGAGAAGATGAATTGTATCCGGCTTTACCTGAGTCGGCTTATGGATGGAGTAAGTTGATGGGACAATATGAAACAGGATTGATGGAAAAGGAAACCGGTATTCCTACTTGCAATCTGATGTTTCACAATGTTTATGGTTCGCCCTGCGATTTCGGAGAAAGAAGCCAGGTAATTCCGGCATTGATAAGAAAAGCCATAAAATACCCCGAAGAACCATTCATTGTATGGGGTTCCGGCGAACAAGGCCGTGCATTTATACACGTTGACGATGTGATAAACGGAATTTGTTTTGCATTGGAAAAAGGTTTTGGAAAAGGCGTTACTCAGCTCGGCCCGTCGGTTTGCACTTCCATTAAAGAAATTGCGGAGACAGTCGTTGCTATATCCGGAAAAGATATTGAAATACAATACGATACATCCAAGCCAGAAGGTGATAAAGCCCGCAGTGCCGATTACTCCAAGGCAAAATCAGTCCTTGGTTGGGAACCGGAAGTGAAATTGATTGATGGACTTCGAATGCAATATGACTGGATTCAAAAACAAATCAATGGATAATTATTTCAACATTAATTTAGAGTTTGACAGGGAGAAAATCAACAATACAATACAAAACGCTATTGCAAATAGTGTTGCCGGATATGTATGTTCCGTTGACGGAAATAATTTAATTTCCGCCAATGAAAATCCAAGCCATTTGAAAGCCATCAACGGCGCTATTGTAAATCTTTGTGACAGTGCGTGGATACCGTTATTTGTGAATTTTCTTCACAAAACCCGGTATATAAATTATACCGGTGCCGATTTGTTTTTGGAATACATAAAACGGAAACAATACCGGCAGTTTTTTTAGGTTCAACTTCCAAAGTATTGGAAGGCCTGAAAAAACAACTGACGAAAATAGATCCCGGCATTGCAGGAATGAGATTCGAAACCCTGCCGTTCAGGAAAGTAGAAGATTTCGATTATCCACAGATCGCTCAGATGATTAACGATGATGCTCCCGACATTATCTGGATATCTTTGGGCGCTCCCAAGCAGGAACAATTCATATACCGCCTCAAACCTTTTTTGAAAAAAGGAGTCCTGTTTGGTTTTGACGTCATTTTCAATTTCAATTCGGGAATCGAAGAATATAAGCGGGCGCCGTGCTGGATAATCCGACTTTGGCTGGAATGGCTTTTCCGGACCATTCAGGAACCCAAAAGAATGATGAAAAGGTATTGGTACATTGCTGTTTCTTGGCCGAAACTGATTTGGAAAGAAATGGGAAAAAGAAAAATATAATTTACTATGAGCTTAAAAAAAGAAGATTTAGAATATTTTAATAGAAGGATATTCGAAAATAAAAAATTTTGGAACAGGTTGGGTGGAGAACCCGATTTGAAAGGGAAAACGGTTCTTGACGTGGGATGCGGACATGGAGGTTTATGTGTTGATATGGCTGCCGCAGACGCTAAAAAAGTAGTTGGCGTTGACCTTGAACGGGAACGGATTCTTTTCGCGAAGGAAAATTTAAGATTGAATTATCCGCAATATACCGGAATTGTTGAATTTTATGAAATAGATCTGAAGGATTACGATGCCGGCGAACAATTCGATTACATCGTTTCAAAAGATTCTTTCGAACACATTATTGACCTTCCGGGTATGATGGAAGAAATGAAACGGCGGTTAAAGCCGGGCGGATTGTTATATGTCGGATTCGGGCCTTTGTACAATGATTATTATGGCGATCATAAAAGGACAGAATGTATAATTCCCTGGGGACACGTTTTGTTTTCCGACGAAAAAATAATAAAACGGTTGAATAAAAACAAGCAAACGCCGATTCAATCTATTATCGAATTGGGAGTCAATCAATTGTCATTAGCCGATTACCGCAGAATATTCAAAGAATCCGGTTTTGAGATGACCTTTTTCAAAGTAAATGCAAGCAACAATTTGATTTTGAGAACATTCGATTTGATTTCCTGGATTTTTCCTTTTCTGAAAGAGTATTTTGCGCACAATATTTATGCTATTTTCAAAAAAATGTCCTGAGGGGAACAATGAGTATAATGAAAACATTAAATTAGAAACATATATAAATTTACCGCCCGGTGGAGGAGGTAAATACCGACGGTATTTATGACTTAATAAGGATGGCTTTCCATTAGGTTTTGCAATATTGAGAGCAAGAGTGGGCTTATTGTATTATAATACATGTAAATTTTCATAATTTGCTTATAGGTATTTACACTTGGGGTGCATTTCAAATTGTCGCATTATTATATCACTACCATCATTGCGAGCGAAGCGAAGCAATCCAGTGTTTATTATTTCTGGATTGCTTCGGGCTTACGCCCTTATAATGACGTAGTGACAAATCACACTAAACATAACAATAGTATAAATTTTCATCAGATGTCTCGACTCCGCTTCGCTTCGCTCGATATCTGATGATGATCGTTAAACAGCTTATCTCGTCATTTCCCTTTTTGATAAACGTGTTTATTGGGGTCTCGCAATGACGGATGCAACAATTTGAAATACACCCTTATACTTGTTTTCTTCAACAGTTGGAAGCACTCCGTAATATGCTCTTAAGGCATTCGTAACAATATTATTTCCATAAAAACGAATAATTTCTTTTATTTCTTGCTCTGACCCTCGTTCAAAAATACGCCTAATAACTACATTTTTGTTTTTGTCCCAATCGATATTTTCCATCTTTGCATCCTCCAAACTTCCATTCCGGTCGAGTTTGTTCCTTATTGCGCCGATGTCAATTCCATAATGGAAACAAACACTTTTTATTTTCCTCCGGGAAGTTATATTTTTACGGGTGGTTATACGAATCGGGATTATTCGGTTGTGTTAAAATGCGCCTTCGCGTTTCCGGATCAATTGTTTGTTGGCTGATTATTTCGGCACAAACTGAGCCAGTCATTTCGGAAGAAACTGAGCCACCCATTTCGGCAAATTGCGCCAGATGTTAAAAAGGATAAAATGTAATAAAACGAGTTATTAGGCGACTGCCATTCCGGCATAACAGAGCCACATGTTAAAATTTTATTGGAGCGGATTTGTAACGCCTCATACCTTTGCAGGTAAAAAGCAAGGAAATGAGCAATAAAACAATCAGTATGTTACAAATCAGGAGATTACTGCAATTATTAGAGGAAAGACGTTCAAAGCGATTTATAGCCAAAGAGTTGGGTGTCAGTCGCAATACGGTTGATAGCTACGAAGAAAAGATATTAGCGAGCGGCTTAAGCTTTCGACAGTTATTAGAGTCCGGCGATTCCGTTCTTTCCGGATACATTTATGGTAATGGGATAAAACAATCATCGGACAGTCGTCAGGAACGGTTTGCATCTCAAACGGATTACTTTTTTTCGGAACTGAAAAAAGTGGGTGTAACCCGCCAATTGCTATGGAAAGAATATAAATTGTCCGATCCGGAAGGCTATGGTTATACCCAATTCTGTGATCATTTGAAAGCGGTTGGTTTCAGGAGTCAAGCGACCATGCATCTGGAACACGCTCCGGGGGAGCGGTTGCAGGTTGATTTTGCAGGAAAACAGTTGTCTTATGTTGATGCCCGCAGTGGAGAAAAGATAAATTGTCCGGTGTTGGTTTGTTCCTTGCCCTACAGTGGTTATGCTTATGTTGAAGCGCTTCGGGATGCCACCGGGCGTAGCCTTTATGAAGCCCTTGGGCGGTGTCTTCGCTATATTGGCGGTGTTCCTCAAAACATATTGAGCGACAACATGAAGCAGTATGTGATAAAGGCTAACCGCTATGAACCGTCATTCAATGATATGGCGGAACAGTGGGCGGTGTATTACAATACTACCCTATCCTCCACCCGTGTCCGTAAACCGAAAGATAAACCATCGGTTGAGAAAGAAGTCCATATTTCCTACCTGCGTGTGTTTGCCCCGTTGAGAAATGAGATTTTTTATTCCTTGCAACAGTTAAACCAACGGATTATGGATTGTTTGGACATTCATAACCAAACACCGATGCAACGTCAGAAACAGAGCAGGGAGGAACGTTTTTCGGGTGGAGAGAAGCCGTTCCTCAAACCGTTGCCCCGTCAGGATTTTATTGTCCGCAACGAAACAAAAGCCAAGGTGCAGAGGAATTACCACGTTATACTTGGAGAAGACATGCACCAGTACAGCGTCCCTTATATCCACACAGGTAAAGAAGTTAAAATCATCTATGATTACACGGAAGTGGAAATCTTTCTGGGTTTTGAACGCATTGCCCTCCATCACAGGAATCCGGCAAGAAACGGCTATACGACTAAGGAAGAACACATGCCGGAAAGTCATCAATACTACCGGCGCAGTAAAGGATGGGATGCGGATTATTTTCTTCGGGAAGGAAGCAGGATCGGGGAAAATACCCAATCCGTCATCAACCGGTTATTGGGACGCAGACGCTTCCCGGAACAGACCTATAATGCCTGTCTCGGGATACTTTCCTTGGGCAAGAGATACGGGAACGAACGTTTGGAAGCAGCCTGTAAAAAGGCGATGACAGTGCCGGTTACCACCTATCAGATTGTCCGGAATATCTTACAAAACAATCAGGATAAACTGGATACCCAGGAGAGTCATCCTGTAATACCCCTGCATGGAAATATAAGAGGGAAAGAAGCCTATAAATAACACGATGTCAATGAAAGAGAAAGAAGAAAAAGAAAGAAAAGAAAGAAAAAGAAAGCAGGCACAAGCCCGTTCCCCGTGAATCCGCCCGGTCGGGCGGATTCACGGGGAACGGGCTGCCGACCCATCTGAAAACGATTGTAAAAGAGAAAATTATCAATAAATACAAATCATTAATAAAACAAAAAAAATGAACACACAGAACACTATTTATGAGTTGGAAAGACTCAAATTAACGGGAATGAAGCAAATGTACAGCAGTATCCTCTCACTGCCGGTACAGGATCAGCCGGATATCCATCACTTCATGGCTCAACTCACCGAATCGGAATTACAGGCACGTTTACACAACAGGACACAAATGTACCTGAAAATCAGCAAGCTACGCTATGATGCCGTCATGGAACAAATCCAATGTACCCCACAGCGAAATCTAACAAAAGAATCCATTGCAGCCATAGCGGATTGTGGATTTATCAAACGGGGGGAGAATATCCTTATTACAGGCGCTGCCGGGTGCGGAAAAAGTTTCCTCGCCTGTGCTGTCGGAAGGCAGGCTTGCGCCTTTGGTTACAAGACCTTTTACTTCGCAATGAGCAAATTCCTGGAAAAAATATCCATTTGCAAATTGGAGGGTACGCTTCTCAAGTTCCTCAGTCTGATAGAAAAAACAAACTTGCTCATACTCGACGATTTTGGATTGCATCCTTTGGATGCCAACGCAAGGCTTACCCTGCTGCAAATACTGGAAGACAGGTATGGAAAGCGTTCCACAATCATCACATCCCAACTTCCGGTGACTAACTGGTATCAATACATCAATGAATCTACAATCGCGGATGCCATTATGGACAGATTGGCAGGTGCCGCTCATCGATTCGACTTAAAAGGTGAATCCTTGAGAAAGAAATATATCAATTAATTTGGCTATCTTTGCACCAGAATCCGCTCTTTTAACATCTGGCTCAATTTGCCGGAACGGGTGGCTCAATTTCGCCGAAATAATCAGTTGTCGTCGTTTCCAATCTGAATACCGATTTCAAAGAGAAGGATATACCCGCTAACGTAAAGTTGTTTAAAAATATTCCAAACACCGATTTTGAAACGCTTGTTGCTCGGTCGAAAATAGTATTGATTCCTCTGAAATCGGATGTGGGCGCTTCCGGACAAATGTTGTGTTTGAGCGCCATGCAACACAAAAAGCCAATTATATTTACGGATATTTCTACCATCAATTATTATTTTGAAAATTGTATTTCAGGAATTTCTTATCCTTTAGGCGACGGAGAAGCATTGGTAAATGAATTGGGTAAATTAATTGATGATGCGGACTTGCAAAATACTTTGGGTAAAAATGCCTATAACAATTATATAAATCATTTTACTTCCGCGCACAGAGATGCTAAATTATTTGAAATATTTTCGTTATCTTTGTCCCATTAAATATTAAAACAGTTATATGATTAAAGATTTTTTGCTCAAGCACTATTCAGCCGGGCAATTGAAAAAATTTAGAAAGAAGTATGAGAAATTATTGGTATTTTTAGTAAAAATGATTCCTTTCTATGGGAACTTAAACGCCTTGTCTCTAATATTTGGAAGTGATAAGAATGCAGGACATAATTATACTCAACACTATACTCGACATTTTAAAAAATATCGCTTCAAACGTATTAAGCTTTTTGAAATTGGCGTTGGCGGATATGATGACCCTAATGAAGGCGGTGCGTCTTTAAGGATGTGGAAAAAATACTTTCCTTTCGGTAAAATATTTTCTTTGGATATTTTCGACAAATCGGCTTTGCAAGAGAATCGGATAAAAATCTACAACGGAAGTCAGATCGACACAGATATGCTTTCCCACATTGTCGCCGAAAACGGCGAATTTGACCTGATTATTGATGATGGCAGTCATATTAATAACCATATCATCACTACTTTCCAATTTTTATTTCCTAAATTGAAAGACGGGGGCATATACGTAATTGAAGATATTCAAACTTCTTATTGGAAAGAGATGGGGGGAGATAATGAGAATTTTAACAATCCGGGAACCGCCATAAATTTCTGTAAAAAATTGACGGATTGCTTAAATTACAGTGAGTTTGATATCGAAGGTTATCAACCGGATTATTACGATTTACACATAACGGAGATTCATTTCTACCACAATCTTGTCTTTATCTACAAAAATAAAAATACAGAAAAATCTAATGTTGTCAACTGTTAACATTTGAAAAAATCGCCTTTCTGAATTTACCTAAATATGGAAAATTATTTCAATGTCAATTTAGAATTTAATAAAGATAAAATAGACGAAGCCATACAGCGGGCAATTGAAAAAGGGATGCCGGCTTATGTTTGTTCTGTGGATGGTAACAGTTTGGTCTCAGCCAATAAAAATCCGACTCATTTGGAAGCCTTGAACGGCGCTCTCATCAATTTGTGTGATAGTGCATGGACACCGGTATTCGTTAATCTTATTCATGGAACTAAATACAAAAATTATACAGGAGCTGATCTTTTTCTGGAATATATAAAGCAGAAACGGTATCGACAATTTTTCTTGGGGTCAACTGAAGAAATATTGAGCGGACTGAAAACCGAATTGTCAAAAATAGATTCGGCTATTGCTGAAATGCAATTTAGAACCTTGCCATTCAAAAAAGTAGATGAATTTGATTATCCCCAAATTGCGCAAATGATCAACGAAGATAATCCCGACATTGTTTGGGTGTCATTGGGCGCACCCAAGCAGGAACAATTCATGGCGCGTTTGAAACCCTTTTTGAACAGAGGCGTTCTATTTGGTTTCGGGGCTATTTTTAATTTCAATTCAGGATATTCTAATCAGCGGCGAGCGCCTTTGTGGATGATCCGGCTAAAAATGGAATGGCTTTTCAGAACTTTTCAGGAACCTCCAAGAATGGGAAAACGATATTGGAATGTAATTATTTCTTTTCCGGGATTAATCGTTCAAGAAATAAAAAATAAATAAATTCAATTTACGGGTTTATCACCGCTTCTAAATCTTCTATCAGTAAATTAGTTCTATAATCCATCCCTTTTTTACTTAGATGATAAGAGGTATTGAAGGTTAAGGAATCAGGAATCATGTATCTTTCCGGTGTACCTAAAATGGCAAATCCATTTTTAATGTATTGAGTTTCAATTTCTTTTATGGCTTTCGTTGATTCTGAAAATGCAATGTCTTGAAAACAGGGATAGGAAACAAATAACGTGGCGCCTTTGGAAGAAACGGCTGATTGAAATTTTTTCATTCCTTGTATTACCTCCGGATTAAAATCGGAACCTTTAAGTAGTTCCGGAGAAAACTTTCTTTTTTCAAGTCCCCAGTGTCTGTAAGCATCTCCATACTGATTAAATGAGTGAATGTCATAAATGCCCTCGTCTTCATCTTTTATATTAAAGTACTCCGTCGGTTTTAATTTTGAAAGAGAAAATTGAGGAATAAGCGGTAAAAAATCAAATAGTTGTTTTGAACTTAATAATTTATAATTGGACTCATTTACATCTACTACAGTTCTTAATAATTCATCGGAAACGTAATCAAATTCCCGGGAAAAATGTATATATTCGGGTACGAGTACAACAATATCTCCTTTTTTTATATACTGAATGGTATTATCCATAATATATTTCAATCCGACATTGGCATGAATAGCCATATTGATAGGATTTAGATGGAGTGAGTCGAGTATCATCTGAGAATTTAGGCCAAAACTAAGATTAGAACCGCCTACAAAAATGATTCTTGGTGATTCAACATACATTAATAATGAATCTTTTTGCGGTTCTGCAAAAAGCAAAGACTTTGATGCTCTGGGTGTAGGAGGTAGAAAAAGTCCTAAAAGAAACAGAAGTAGTAGGGGAAATATAAACCCGATTGTTCCGACAATAAATTTTCTCATATCTTAAAATTGAAAATAAATAAATTCCTGTGATTTTCCGGCGAACATGAAAATCACAATGACAATCGCATAATACAAGGCATATCGAAAAGGCTTTTTCCATGTAAATCCTATTTTTTCGATCGCATATTGATTTTCCCGCCCAAACCATTCCATAATCATGAAAATCATAATAAACAGTAGCGTTTCTTTGATATTTCCAATTCCTGGTTTTGAGAAAAACGAAGAGGAAAATATTCCGGAAATATAAGACCATGCATGTGTCATATTATCTGCCCTAAAAAATATCCATGCAAAAACTACTATGATAAAGGTGGTTAGCATCTGAAAAAATTCTTTGGTAGAAGGCGTCATTTTCCCTGTTGCGACTGTATCCAAATTTTTCCGATTCTTTTTGGTAAACAAAAGGGGTAAAAAGAATAAAGCGTGTAAGCCTCCCCATGCAATAAAAGTCCAATCTGCACCATGCCAAAATCCGCTAACCAAGAAAATGATAAATGTATTTCGTATTCGTATCCAAAGTCCGCACTTGCTTCCGCCCAAGGGGATATATAAATAGTCACGAAACCAAGTGTTGAGTGAGATATGCCAACGTCGCCAGAACTCGGCAATGTCTCTTGAAAAATAGGGAAATGAGAAATTTTTCATTAGATTGATACCAAATAAACGAGATGTACCAATCGCAATATCGGAATATCCTGAAAAGTCTCCGTAAATTTGGAAGGTAAAAAATAAAGCGCCTAAAATAAGTGTACTCCCCGAATAATCTCCGGAATTATTAAAAATAGTGTTTGCTATTATTGAACAATTATCTGCAATGACTACTTTTTTGAACAGTCCCCACAAAATTTGCCGCAATCCGTCAATAGCTTTTGCATAATCAAATGTGCGTTTGACATAAAACTGTGGTAATAAGCTGGTTGCACGCTCAATAGGTCCTGCCATCAATTGAGGAAAAAAACTGACAAATGCAAAAAAACTGACAATATCCTTGGTAGGCATTATCTTTTTTCGATAAACATCGATGGAATAACCAAGCGCTTGAAAAGTGTAAAAGCTGATACCGACCGGGAGAATAATATTGAGTGTATGGGGCTGTAGATGAATCCCGGCAGAGGCAAAAGCGGAGACAAAATTAGCTACAAAAAAATTGTAATACTTGAATATGCCCAATATGCCCAAATTCAGTATAATATTACTAACAGAAATAAATTTAGACAGATTTAAACGATGAGTTCCTGATGATTGGTCGTCGCAGCGGTGTATTAGAATTCCACTACTCCAACTACACAAACTGGTAAAAGCTATCAATAAAAGAAAATGCCAATCCCACCAACTATAAAAAATATAGGAAGCAACCACAATAAAAAGGTTTTGTGTTCGCAAATTACGATTGAACACAAACCAGTAAAGAAAAAATATGACGGGTAAGAAAATGGCAAAACTAAATGAATTGAAAAGCATTCCTTTATCTTAATTATTTGTTACGGTGCGACAAAGTTAGCAATTTTTTTTTAGTTTTTTTCTGCAAATATTTGATTCCATTTATTAAAACGGCTGAAAATTAAATTTATTATTATCGCTTCCCATTTTCGCAATTCAAAACTCTTTTGTATTTTTGCATGCTAATAGAATTTTTTATATAACTTACAACTTATCACTTCAATGGTAATTGCAACAAAATACGACCCCTCGGAAGTAGAGGATAAATGGTATCAATACTGGATCGAAAACAAGTTTTTCCATTCCGAACCGGATGAACGCGAACCTTATACGATTGTCATTCCACCGCCTAACGTGACCGGCGTCCTGCACATGGGACACATGCTCAACAATACAATTCAGGACATTCTGGTGCGCCGCGCCCGGATGATGGGGAAAAACGCCTGTTGGGTTCCCGGAACCGATCACGCCTCAATTGCCACGGAAGCGAAAGTGGTTGCCAAATTGGCCGATGAAGGGGTTAAAAAGACAGACCTTACCCGCGAACAATTCCTCGAACATGCCTGGGAATGGACGCATAAACACGGCGGAATCATCCTCGAACAACTGAAAAAACTCGGCTGTTCCTGCGATTGGGACAGAACGGCTTTCACGATGGACGAAGCCCGCTCAAAATCAGTGATTAAAGTATTCTGCGACCTCTACGAAAAAGGAAAAATCTATCGCGGCGTGCGTATGGTCAATTGGGACCCGAAAGCCTTGACGGCTTTGTCCGACGAAGAGGTGAATTACAAGGAACAAAACGGGAAACTCTATTATTTGCGTTATCGACTTGTAGAGACGGGGCATGCCCCGTCTCTACTACCTGAATATGCCGTTGTCGCCACCACCCGCCCCGAAACGATTTTCGGCGATACGGCGATGTGTATCAATCCGAACAATCCCAAAACGGCTTGGCTGAAAGGCAAAAAAGTGCTCGTACCGGTTATCAACCGCGAAATCCCTGTCATTGAAGACGAATACGTTGATATGGAGTTCGGTACGGGTTGCCTCAAAGTTACGCCCGCCCACGATGTGAATGACTATATGTTGGGACAAAAGTATAATCTGCCTTCGATTGACATTTTTAATGACAACGGTACATTGAACGAAAGCGGAGCGATGTACGCAGGCATGGACCGCTTTGAGGTTCGCAAACAAATTGAAAAAGACCTCGAAGCAGCAGATTTGCTCGAAAAAATGGAACCTTACACCAATAAAGTCGGTTTTTCGGAAAGAACGGATGTACCGATTGAACCCAAATTGTCGATGCAATGGTTTCTGACCATGAAAAATTTGGCCGAACCGGCTTTGGAAACGGTTGAAAACAATACAATTAAATTTTATCCCGATAAATTCAGGAACACTTATCGTCACTGGATGACCAATATCAAAGACTGGAACGTTTCGCGACAGTTGTATTGGGGGCATCAAATCCCGGCTTATTATTTAACTTTGCCTTCGGGCGAAAAAAACGTAATCGTTGCCGAAACAAAAGAAAAAGCATACGAAAAGGCGCTTTCTCAATTCCCCATTCTCCATTCTCAAATCTCAATGGATGATTTACGTCAGGATGAAGATGTGTTGGATACCTGGTTTTCCTCTTGGTTGTGGCCTATTTCCGTTTTCGATGGAATAAATAATCCTGATAATAAGGATATTAACTATTATTATCCCACTGTCGATTTGGTCACGGGACCCGATATTATTTTCTTTTGGGTGGCTCGAATGATCATGTCGGGTTACGAATACCGGCACAAACCTTGTTTTTACAATGTTTATTTTACGGGCATTGTCCGCGACAAACTGGGCCGGAAAATGTCGAAACAACTTGGTAATTCACCCGACCCGATTGAGTTGATAAACAAATACGGTGCGGATGGTGTGCGAATGGGGTTAATGCTCTCCGCTCCGGCAGGTAACGACATTTTGTTCGATGAAAATTTGTGCGAGCAAGGCAGAAATTTCAACAATAAAATCTGGAACGCCTTTCGTTTGGTAAAAGGTTGGACTGTAGAGACGTCCTATGGGGCGTCTCTACATAACGAGATTGCAATCAAATGGTTTGAAGCCGTTTTGCAAAAAACGATTGCCGAAGTGGACGATTTATTTGCCAAATACCGCATTTCGGAAGCGCTGATGGAAGTTTACAAACTATTCTGGGATGAATTTTCCTCGTGGTATTTGGAAATAATCAAACCGGCTTTCGGACAACCGATTGATGGTAAGACTTATCAAGTTACTTTGGGTTTCTTCGATAGCCTGTTGAAATTGCTGCATCCGTTTATGCCTTTCATCACGGAAGAGTTGTGGCAGGTTTTGGAAGAACGGAATCCGGGTGAAAGTATTATGATTTCAGCCATGCCTCTTCGTCATTGCGAGCAAAACGAAACAATGATGATAGCGGACTTTGAAGACGTCAAAGAAATCATCGCCAAAATCAGAACCATCCGGACGGATAAGAACATTCCCCTCAAAGAAAGCCTTGTTTTACAGGTAATCGGAACATTCAATCCGGTCTATTATCCGGTATTGAAAAAAATAGCGAACTTGTCGGCTGTGGAGGAAACAACGGAAAAAGAAACCGGAGCCGTTTCCTTCCTTGTGAAGACAACAGAATTTGCAATTCCGGTAGGAAATGCCATCAATGTGGAAGAAGAACTGGCTAAATTACGGGAAGAACTGAAATATCAGCAGGGATTCCTGAATTCCGTTCTCGGTAAATTAAGCAATGAAAATTTTGTTTCCAAAGCGCCGGAAAAAGTCATCGAAATGGAAAGGAAAAAGCAAGCCGACGCGGAAAGCAAAATTAAAACATTGCAGGATAGGATGAAAGAATTGAAAATTGAGAGTTAAAAATGAAACAATGGATTTGTAAAGGATTATTGTTTTGCTTCTTACTGTCGTTGCTGTCTTGCGCATCCACGATGAGTATGTTTATAGAAGTGGAAAAGCCGGCTACCGTTACTTTACCGGTTACGGCTCAGAATGTTGTTATCGTGAATAACACTTTGCCGCAGCCGGTGGGCTACGGATTAAGCGCTCCTTCGGAAAAAAATCAGGAGAAGGACAGTACCCATATCCAAAAATTGAATGCGGAAAACTATCTCAAAAGATTGAATACGGCGTCTTGGCGAGTGGCGACGGAGGCTTTTAAATACCTGGATGATTCAAAGTTTTTTTCCGACGTTTCATTGTATAAAAAAGCTTTGCGGGAAGATGATGAATGGTTGTCCGTTATTCCGGTTCGAAAAGAACTTAGAGAAGATTTTTTCGAGAACGAGAATTACGATTTGCTAATTTCTATCGACCGGATATTGTTTAAATCGAATCTTGAGTCTGATAAAGTAGAACTTGGAAGAATGGAGGCCTTATTGACTTTCAGCGCCTATTTGAGTGAAAAAGACAATCCGATTGTTCATCAGTCAATAAGAGATACCGTTAAAGCCTACTATTCGGATATTTATTTTGAGAATGGAATACCTTGGATTAGTTCCGTAGAGCTTAATTCGGAAATGATATTTCAATCCTCTGCTAATTTGGGTGAAAAACTCGGAGCGTTCTTTGCACCGAATTGGGAATCAGCCGAAAGGATTTATTTTATTAAAAATCCTGTTGATGCAGCGCAAAAGACCGGTTATATCAACAAGGGAAAGTGGGCTGAAGCACAATTTACCTGGATAGACGAATTTGAATCGGCAAAGAAAGTTGCCGATAAAGCAAAAGCGGCAACCAATGTCGCCTTGGCTTGTGAGATGAACGATGAGTTTACCATTGCGAAAGAATGGGCGGAAAAAGCGAAAACGTTTTTTCAAGATGCTTCTTCAAAAAAATATGCTAAAGAAATCAATTATCTGAACGAATATATCAAGGTGTTGCAGGAACGGGAACGGAATAATGCAAAATTGAATGAACAATATGGGATTTCGGAAAAAAGGTAGCATTCTCATTATTGACGATAACAAAAATGTACTGACGGCTTTACGTATTTTGCTTGCGAATTATTTCGAAACGGTAACGCTTTTGTCGTCACCCAACCAGATTCTGAATGCTTTGCGCGAGACAAAACCCGATGTGGCGCTGCTCGATATGAATTTTTCCGCAGGCATCAATTCGGGAAATGAAGGTCTGTTCTGGCTCTCGGAAATCAAGAAGCAGGACGCCGATTTACCCGTTGTATTGTTCACCGCGTATGCTGATATTGATTTGGCAGTCAAAGCCTTGAAACAAGGAGCCAGCGATTTTGTCGTCAAACCCTGGGATAATGCCCGTTTGGTTGCTACACTGCAATCGGCTTATTCGCTCAGGGAATCGCGCAAGGAAGTGAAACGCCTGCGTGAGAAACAATCGGTTTTGCAAGGCGAACTCAACAAAGAAAGTGAGATTTGCTGGGGTGTTTCCCATGCGATGCTGGAACTGCACCACTTGATTAAGAAAGTGGCTAAAACCGACGCCAACATTTTGATTACCGGGGAAAACGGTACAGGTAAAGAAGTTATTGCACGCGAAATTCACCGGCTTTCTTCCCGGAATACGGAAGTTTTGATAGCCGTCGATATGGGCGCTATCACCGAAACGCTTTTTGAAAGTGAGTTTTTCGGACACCTCAAAGGGGCGTTTACCGATGCGAAAGCAGACCGGACAGGGAAATTTGAAGCTGCCAACAACGGCACGCTTTTCCTTGATGAAATCGGAAATTTATCTTATACTCTGCAAGCCAAATTGTTGAATGTTTTGCAATCACGGAAAATCATCCGGGTAGGCGGAAATACGCCTGTTCCGGTGGATATTCGTTTGATTTGCGCTACGAACCGCAATCTTGCGGAATCGGTTCAAAAAGGAGAGTTTCGCGAAGATTTGCTTTACCGCATTAATACCATACAAGTGGAAATCCCGCCTCTGCGGGAACGTAAAGAAGACATTCCGTTATTGGCGGACTTTTTCCTGAAAAAATACGCCCGGAAATACCACAAGGAAAATTTGATTCTTTCACCCGAAGTTGTCCGGAAATTGCAGGAATATCCCTGGCCGGGCAATATCCGCGAACTGCAACATACCTTGGAAAAGGCAGTTATCCTGTCGGAAAACGCTGTCCTGCAACCGGAAGACTTTTATCTGAACAAACCGGCGCGAACGGATGTTACTTTGCCGGCAACAACTTTGGAAGATGCCGAGAAAATACTGATACATAATTCATTGAAAAGAAATAAGGGAAATCTTTCTGCCGTAGCGGAAGAATTGGGTATTTCTCGTCCGACCTTGTACAACAAAATGAATAAATACGGGATTAATGTTTAAATCCATTCAATATAAACTCTACATTTTCACACTGTTGTTGATGATAATCGTATCAGGGACAACCTTGTTATTGGCTTTCGGAGAATATGTTTATACCTTACCCTGCATTGTTTTGATTCTGGTTTGCCTGTTTCAATTAAAAAAATGTTATTCCCGCTATAACCAGAACGTTATTTTCCTGTTGAATGCATTGGAAAACGGAGATTATACGTATCGTTTTTCCGAACACAGATCCGCAATACGGGAACGGGAAATGAACATGACCTTTAACCGCATCAAAGAAATTCTTGAAAACGCACGAAAGGAAGTAATTGAAAACGAACACTTTCTGAGCCTCATTCTCGAAAGTGTATCCACCGGAATTATCATTGTCAATGACAGGGGAATTGTCCTGAAAGTGAACCGGACGGCGTTGGAAATGCTTGGTTTGCCTGTCTTTACACATCTCAAACAATTACAGGCGATTGATGAAACTTATCCGGAGCTTTTCCAAAATTTGAAAGTAGGCGACAGCCGGCAGTTGGCGCTAACCAACGAAAAAGAGGAATTTCCCATTAGCCTGCATGTTTCCCAAGTTTTGCTCAAAGGCGGAATGATGCGGGTTATCACGTTGAACAATATAGGCAATGAGTTGGAAATGAAAGAAATAGAATCCTGGACACGGCTTATCCGCGTGATGACGCACGAAATCATGAACTCTATTGCACCGATTACTTCATTGAGTGAAACCATGCAGTTTATGCTGAAGGATTTTAGCGACTTTAATGATTTTAATGAACTAAAATACAATTCATTAGAGGCTTTTGAAACCATTCACACAACCGCTTCCGGCTTACAGTCTTTCGTTGAATCCTACCGCAAATTTACCTCTGTTCCCAAGCCGAAAAAGGAAAATTTTGACCTCATCGCTTTGATTGAGAAAGTTGTTAAGCTGCATGAACAGGCAATCAGAGCGTACAACATAGAACTCCGCTTCCTTCCGGTAGAGCCTGTAATCGCCTTTGCCGATGAAAGCCAGATTCAGCAAGTCCTGATAAATCTGCTGAAAAATGCTGTTGAAGCAACGGAAACGGTTGAGTATCGGTCGATTGAAATATCCATCGAGCAGGAACCGGAACATTTGTCTATCAACATCGCCAATACCGGCCAGCCGATTCCTTCGGATGTATTGCCTCACATTTTTGTTCCGTTCTTTACTACTAAACAAGAAGGGTCGGGGATTGGTTTGAGTGTTTCGCGGTACATCATGAGGCTTCATGGCGGTACATTGAAACATTTCGTTTCACCCGAAGGAATGACTGTGTTCCGGATTGTTATTCCCGTATAATATGTCAAAGAACACTCAATTTTTTCCTTAAATGAACGCCATGACAACAATTAAACCCAGATTGGCGATAATCAAACCCTGCAAACATCACAATGACATATTACGCAATCAGCAGATTGTTATTGACTATTTAACTATTCATTTTATTTAAATATTCGCCTATTCCGTTTTCAACGTTTTTACCGGATTCATCGTAGCCACTTTCCATGTTTGGAAACTCGTAGTCAACAGCGCCACCGTCAGGGCGATAATGCCAACCAATAAAAACAGCCAAATACTCAGCGCCGTTTTTACCGTAAAACCATCCAACCACGATTGCAGACTGAAATACGCTACCGGCGAGGCAATCAGGAACGAAATCAATACCCAAACCACAAAATCTTTATTGAGCAGCAACAGCAAATCTTTGAGCGTGGCGCCATTCACTTTCCGCAAACCGATTTCCTTGATGCGCCGTTGGGTAACGTAAAACGCCATGGCAAACAAACCGGCAATACTGATGATGAAAGTAATCAACATCGCATAAGCCAACACTTTACTCACATTCATTTCCGAAGTATAAAGTGCTTTGTAAGTGTCGTCCAAGAAATGATACTCAAAAGGAATATTCGGCTCCGTTTCCTCCCACTTTTGCCGGATGACTTGGACCGTTTGCTGCGGGTCGCCCGTATATTTGAAAAACAGCGGACCCCAATTCATATTTTGCGTATATTTCATATACACTTGCGGGTCAATTTGGTCGCGCAAAGAACGGATATTGGCATTGCGCATCAAGCCTTTTACAATCATACGCTGACTTCCGTTGGCAACAATAATCTCATTGATGGGCGAATCGGGCAAACCCAAGAGTTTTTGTGTACTTTCATTGATAACCACCGGAGTAATCGAGTCGTTGGCTTCGAGATAAAAAGGATTTTCGCCGTCTATTATCTTCATATTCATAAACTCAAAATAGTTGGGTTTTACATAAGTCATCTCCATAAGAACGGTCTCGTCGGAGCCGGGAAGGTTGATGCCCCAGCCTTGAGTCCATTGGGTGGGCAAGGAACTTTTTCGGGTTATGTCGGCAATAAACGGATATTTGAGCAATTCGTCGCGCAAAACCTCAAAATCTTTGCTGAAATTGGCACGTCCCTCTACATAAATTATGTTCTCTTTGTCAAAACCCAAGTCCTTCGTTACCATAAAATTGACTTGCTTCTGCATAAAACTCACAACAATCAACAGCGCAATGGAAGCCGTGAATTGAACGATAATCAAACTCTTCTGAAAAATAGAGATATTTTTTCCCTTGAATTTGCCGAATAACGTTTCTATCGGATTAAATTTCGTGATATACAAAGCCGGAAAAGTTCCCGCAAGCAGTACCGTAAAGACAAACAATCCGACCAGAAACGCATAAAGTTGCACGGATGTAAAATCAATGACCAATTCCGAACCGATGAAGTTGTTGAACAAAGGTAAAGAAAATACCGCCAAAAAGGTACCGACAGCAATTGCAATCGCTGTGTAGCAAGCGGTTTCTCCATAAAACGCTCGTATCAACGAAGATTTTTCAGCACCCTGCGATTTCATGATTCCTACCGATTTGGCACGTAAAAAAGAAGTAGAGATAAACAGGTTGGTAAAGTTGATGCAAGAGATAATCAGTATCACCAGAGCCACTATCCCCAATACCAATATCATCGGTTTATTGCCTTTAAGGACACGGTCGAACATAAACCCTTCGCTAAAGTGCATTTCTGTCAGCGGCTCCAATTCGTAACGGGCACTAACTGTTTTAAAAAACTCCAATCCGGCGTAAGCCAATTGTGTCATACCCTTTGCGAGAGCAGACCTGTCCGTTCCTTCTTGCAAGCGAAAGAACGTAATATAGGAATCATTATTCCCCCAAGTCTGTTCCAGAATCCAGTCGTAAGGCGGAAACACAAAATCCGATTGCAGACTGGAGTTGCGAGGCATATCGTACATCACGCCACTCACCACAAAATCCTCCCCGTCGAAATTTAGACTTTGTCCGACAGGATTTTTACCCTCGAAATATTTAAGAGCGGCGGTTTCGCTAATCACCACTTTGTCGGGAGCTGACAGTACCGTTTCCGCCTTTCCTTCTTTCAAGGGAAAAGAGAAGAAAGTAAAGAAATTTTCGTCGGCTATAAATGCCTTTACCCCCGGATAATAGATTTCATTGACTTTTAAGTCGTTCCAAAAGGGATAGACCCGGTTCATATCCTTGATTTGAGGGAATTTGTCTTTCGCCTCTTGTCCCATGGGTCGGAAGGTAGAGCCTAACTTCGTCGGCTGATTATTCAGGGTTGCATAAAGCACCGCCCTATAGATGTGCGCTTTGTCTTTATGGAGATTATCGAAACTCAGTTCGTTAATTGTCCATAATCCGACAATAATGGAAACCATAATGCCGAGGCTCAGGCTGCTGATATTGAGCAGACCTACTATTTTTTGTTTGTTGAAATTTCTTATAAATTGTTTCATGATAGTTATTTTTATTTACTCTTAATAAAAAAGCGTGTAAACTTTTTATATTGGTTTACACGCTTTTTGCTTTAAAATATTTTGCCAAAGTTATCTGTATTACTTTCTATTTTCCATTCGCATTTTCGTCATTCGTTCACGGATGCCACCTTCTTTCGCAAATTGTTTTGCAAGTGAATCTAATTGTTTACTCAGCAAATAATCGGTTTGATTAATCAGGCAAATAGCCATGTTTGCAATGGTTTCCGGCGGTCTGGTTTCCACCAAACCCATAAAAAATGCTGATTCGTTGTGCTTTCTACCTAAATTGCGCATGGCAGTCATTTCTCTCGAATTCATTTCCCACTGCCGATGTTTTCTTGTACGCAGGTAATCTTCATAATCAATTAATAATTCGTGCAAACTGGCTTTAGCAACGCCGACTAATTTTATTTCGGTTTCTTTAGAAATAGCCGATGCAGCACAACCTTCAACAATATTTTGCTTGCCGGAGCGGGCTGCTTGCACCATTTGGTCAATAGTACGGTCGCTTTTTCTTAGAAAATGGTTGCAAAAATAGCAGGTGATATCAAAAATAGCTTCTGCTTTTTGGTAACTAAAGAGTTTTCGATAGTTGCCGGAGTTTTGGAATAGTTTGTTTTGCATATTCGATTTTGGTGATTAAATTTTCGCTTTTATGATTATCCGCATGATGTCCTACAACCTAAAAAACGGAGCATTCGTGGGTGCCAATTTTATCAAAAAATTTCTTTCATTAGTTGTATAATTCGCTGATTTTCATTATCTTTGTTCTATAATTTCAAGCAAAAAGAGGTATGAATATTTTTGATTTTACTAAAAATTTCCCTGATGAGGAATCTTGTATT
>BNTV01000047.1 GCA_025996865.1 Bacteroidia bacterium | reverse complement strand
CCGACAGAATGGTTGACCGATGTCCTGAATCGTATCAATGAACACAAAGTAAACGAACTAGCCGATTTGCTCCCTATGAACTGGGCGGAAAAAAATCCGCAAGAGTAGATTACCGAATGCTTACAGTGTAACGAGTATTTAGTTTCCGAAAATACAGTGTTTGACAAAATCAATAATTTATGACAGACATAATTGATTTACTTGCAGAGGCGGACGAACTCGCAGAACAGACAAAGACAGAGGAGGCAACAACCACAACTACCGACCACGAAGTTACTATTGAATTGGTGCAAAAAATGGTTGATTGGGATAAGCGGCGGCACATTCTCAAAGATTGGCAATGGAATGTAATGAATGATATTGTTTCAGGGGAAAAGGCATTAAACGACCGTTTGGCGTGGGGCTGCAAACAAAATCTTAAAACACTGAAACAGCATGGATTTACAGAAGATTAAACTTTGTTTTTCGGTGTCCGCTGATACTCAACAATATCTTCGGCAACCATTAAAATTCCGTTTTCGCGTTCCTCATAAAATTTTACGCTCATTTTCTTTGGAACTTGCGCGAGCAAAGTCGCCTCAATTCTATCAATTAGCGGCGAAATATCGCGTTTATACTCGTGCCTGATTTCACACTCCCAAACGGTTAAAATATTCCAACCTGACTCCGTGAGTTTCTGAAAATTTACTTTATCCCTTTCGGCATTGGAAGTAATTTTATCAACCCAGAATTTTGTATTTGTTTTTGGAATGTAAGCATATTTGCAACCCTCATGCCCATGCCAAAAGCAGCCATGCACAAAAATAACGGTTTTATATTTTGGCAAAACAATATCGGGCTTTCCGGGCAGTTTTGTATCGTTCACACTATACCGAAAGCCTCTTGCAAAAAGAGCTTTGCGCAATGTTAATTCCGGTTTAGTGTCCTTTGACCGAATTTTTGACATTACCTCCGACCGCTTCTGTTTATTCCAAATGTCTGTCATAGCTGAATTTATCAATCAAACACTTTCTCCAACAACTCCACTTGTTTTTGTCCAATACTCTATACCTGATACTTTTGCGAATTACTGGCTTTCAATTATGGAAAAGGTTAATCGCCGTTCCGCCATGCAAGGCAAAAGCTTTTTCTTCCGCAATACTCGGAAGAATATCTAACAGCAACGCCATCTGTTTTTTATACGCTTCTTTCATTGTACAATTTCTTTTGGTAAAACCAACTGATATTTCGATACAAACATCCCATCATTCGCCAGACTACGCACACCGCTTCCCAAATCTATTTGTTTAGTATCTAAATACTTAAACCATCTATGCCCTGCTCTTTCTGCAAAATAAAGAAACAATCGCTTCACTTTTATGGACTTGCATTGTTCCAAAAGCGTTTGTACCTGTGCAGGGCGAAGCGATGTCAATCCTTCCATCAATTCATAAGCCTCTACCAAAGGAAATTGAATGGGGCATAACGATAAACATTCCATCATCGCACAAGTGGCATTGGCTATTTTTATGCTTAGTTCGCCATCCTGAAAATCGGTCAAACCGATTTCGCTCTCTTTTAAAAGGGAAGCAGTAAATATTTTCGGATTGGTGTCCCATTGATTATTGGTAAACCACAAAGGCAACGATGTTTTGCTTTCCACGAATACCGTTGTTTCCTGTGTATTGACTTGCAGATAATGCGCCAAGCCCAACAGTTCCAATGCCGAACGTCCACCGATATGCACGTTCAATTCAGTCGTAGTGCAATGCGTTGCAGAACAAAGCGGATTATTCGTGGGTAAAACAATGGGACTTGCCGAAATGTAGTTTTTCAATTTGCTGAATAACAGCCCGTTGGATTTGAGATAAGAATCCAAGTGGGACCACGAAGAAACAGAGAGGTTTGCGAGAGATTGTGAATCTCTTTTGTTTTTTGGGTTGCATGCAATTTGCATACAAGTTTTATATTTCATTTTCATCCCACTCCCACGCCACAGGCCCCAAATATTCAAGTACCTGCCTATATTCACGGCGATACCGTTTTATTCGTTCCATATCTTTTTCGGTCGGATTGGAAATCCGCGAAATATCCATGTTGTGCCTCAAATCGTTCAATTTTACTTTTGTCGCAATGAAACTTTTCAATCAAGTCATCGTAAACGCCGTTCATGTCATCATCGTGGTCGCGATATTCTTTGGCTCTTTGAGGATTAAACGATTCTACATAATTCAGGTATTCTTCGTATAATTCCGTTCCGACACCGGAAAACAGTAAGTCACGAAGCGGGTCGGTAATTCTTTCCAAATAATCCATATCCTGAATGCCCGAAACCATTGCCTGCCGGATTGCAGGTTCAATTCGAGTTAATTCCTGCTTACTCAATTGTTCCATTTCTTCCAACAATTTGAAGATTGGGTTGAAATCTTCATCCGATTTCTTGATAAAAAAACTCATTTAATAGATATTTTTTGTTTTATATTCATGTTTTAAAGCGCATAAAAGTACTAAAAATTTCCGTACAATCGGTAATAAAAAAGCCGAAACCCGTTCGGATTTCAGTTTTTCCTTGCTGTAAAGCAGATACAGATATTTTCTCGTTAAAGTTGTTTTCCAGTATCAACTGCGCACACCGCTTCCTACATTTATTTGTTTGGTATCTATGTACTTAAGCCAAATATGGCCGGCTCTTTCCGCAAAATAAAGAAGCAAGCGTTTCACTTTTAATCAAATAATTTTAAAAAAATCTGCGAAAATCCGTTAAATCTGCGCTATCTGCGTGCAAAAAAGGGTTGTAATTTATAAAAAAGTGTAATTTTGCATTCTAATTAACGACATTAATATAAACAAAAAAACAGAATGAAAATCAAAAGTATAGTAATAATGGCTGTATTATTAGCAGCAGCAGTATCAGTAAATGCACAAGCGGCATATTTAATTGTTAATTCCGAAGTCAGACTTCCTAAGGACAGTGTTGAGAGCGCAATACTCATTTCGACATTGAATGATTTTCTGATAGCGGCTCAGCAATCCAACGAAGACAATCAGCGGGTATTGCCGTCCGAAAAAATAGAAACTTATATTCTTCTGGATGAGTTTAAGGATATAACCAAAACACAAAAAGACAATAATTTCTTTAAACCATATCTGACGAATGTAATGAAAATGAATGATGAACAATATTTGATACAACTTTCTTATATGGGCGTAAGGGAAAACACATCGTACTTAAGGGCTTCGTTCGAAATCATGGCAACTAAAGTCGATGGAACGTTTTTGTATTCTTCTCCACTTTTACGAAACACAAAGGATTGGGAAAGCGCAACAATCGGAAATTGTATTTTCCACTATCCGAAACAGCTGAATCGGGAGCAAGCCGAATCGTATTCAAAATATGTTGCTGTATTTGACGGAAAATTAAAGTCGCCTGTTAAAACAACAGAATATTATTGTTGTGGAAATTTCCATGAACTGCAAAAATTGTTGGGTATTGATTATAAATTGGATTACACCGGATATTTAAAAAATTCTTTAACCATTGTGTTTGATGATAAGGCATTGATTTTAGCCGGCTATGACAATGCGACATTCGAAAATTTCGATCCGCACGACTTATTTCATTCACGAGTTAACATGGTAATTCCCGCAGATAAACGGAATAATGTAATGGTATGCGGCTGCGCTTACATACATGGCGGAAGCTGGGGAATCAGTTGGGAAGAAATTCAAAAAATCTTCAAAGCGAAATTGGCCGGCGACAAAACAACGGATTGGTTAAAACTCTATTTGGAGAATTACAATCTGGGGACGAAAGAAAAGGACATGACCGTTTCGCAGGTTATTAACGCCTTGATATGCCGGAAAGTGGAGAAAGAACAAGGATTTTCGGCAGTAATGGAATTGTTGGCGAGCGGGAAAGCCGGTGCAAAAGACAAAGAGCATTTTTTCGGTATATTGGAAAAAGTTACGGGCATTAACGAGAAAAACTTCAACAAAGAAGTTTGGAAACTGATAAATGAAAAACAAGATGAAACAATTGATGGTTAATTTTTTGCTGAAATTTTCCGGAAAAAGTTATTCTCGAAAACATAAAAATTGTATTTTAGAACCCTAATAACAGAGATTGTGAAAAGTTTGCCGGAAGTGGGATTTGAATGGAAAATTTGTATCTTTGTCCCATGAATTATTTGACTGATATAAATTCATGGAAGACAAGATTCGGATTTACCTCATTTTTAACACTTTTACCCTTCTCTTTTAACTTTTGTTGACTTTGCGGCTGCAATGTGGATTAAGTATCAAATTTACATAAAAATCAGAAATTCCATGCGTGTAAAATAAAAAATCAAAAGTTTTTCAGAGGAAAGGTATAATAAAAAACATTACTTTACATATTTTTTCAATCCATCATCACAAAGCATGATACAAAACCAACCCCTCCATCGGAGCCTGCCTAACATTCCCCAATTGCATCCCGCAATCACAAATCGCTTCTTCCAGTATTTCTCTGTAATAATAAGCCACCGACCCCACAAAATGCACTTTATTGTGTTGATAATCATACTGTTTTACATTTCTATCGAGGAAAGCCTTAAACGCATTCAAGACCAAGGCGCGGATTTTGGGAACTTCAATATTTTGCAACAAGAAAGGCGAAAGGCTTGCCAAAAACCGATTCGGGAAAGCTTGCCGATATACCCGCTCGATAATCATACCGGGCGTCAAATCGAATTGCTGCAGGAATTTTTCTTTCAATCCGGCCGGTAATTGATTTTTCAAAAGATCGCCGACTAATAATTTACCGAGAACGGCGCCGCTACCCTCATCGCCCAGAATAAATCCCAAGGGCGATACATTGCTCACCACTTTTTCTCCGTCATAATAACAGGAATTGGAACCGGTGCCGAGAATACAAACAATCCCCGGATTCCGTCCGCTTAAGCCGTGAGCCGCCGCCAAAATATCGGAATTGACCACTATTGTTTTCAAATCGAGATACTTGCCGATCGCCCGTTGCATCATCGGGATTTTTTCGGGTAAACATCCGGCGCCATAAAAATACACCGCGTCGAATGTCGCCGTTTTCAACTCCGGCACTAAAGCTGACTGAATTTCACCGCTAATTTCTTCTTCCGACTGGAAGTAGGGATTCATTCCTTTGGTGAGGATGCGTTGCACTTGTTTTCCATTTTCCGCTACGCACCATTCGGTTTTCGTAGAACCGCCATCTGCTATTAAAATCATATTTTGATATATATTTTCTTTTTATACAAAACGTAACCTACTGCCCACACGAGCGATACAAATAAAAGGGCATAAGCCAACGAACCTAAGTAATCGCCCAACAAAGGTTTCAATACTTTACCATAAACGTACCCTTGTAAACTAATGATTCCTTCACCGTAGGCAAACCGGATATTGCCCAATAAGATACTGAATACAGCCCCTGTAACGTACATAAACAAAGGATTGATGCCGAAAGATTCAAAAAACCGGCTCCATGCTTTTTTATCCTTGACGTCGATAATCCATATCAACAAAGCCAGAAAGCTGGAAGCCAATCCGCAAGTGGTTAAAACAAAAGTCGGAGACCAGATTTTTTTATTGATCGGGCAGCCGTAACTCAATAAAAAGCCCGAAAAAGTCAATATCGTACCAATCAGGAACAAACGCTGTATTTTTTCGTTAATATCTTTGACTTCCATCAACAGTTTTCCACAGCAAAAACCAATCAAAACATGGGCAATCGCGGGAATCGTACTCAACAATCCTTCCGGTTCGATTCCCTTATCTTTATAAATATGGTTGACTCCCAAAACGGCGCGGTCCACAATCGAAAGAATATTACTTTCGTTGTATTCAAAACCGTTTCCGAACAACAAAATAAATAAATAGCCCACTAATAAACCGGAAATCAAATAAGGTATATATTTGTGTTTCATCAAAATAGCAACCAAAGCGACTGCGCCGTAGCTGAGCGCCAAACGTTGCATAACACCCAAAATCCGGATACGGTCGAACGTCCAAGCCGACTGTCCCAACCGCGACCAAAACGAAATTTCCTCGCCGGCAAGCGAATTCCACGTGCGGAAAAACAGCGAAAACCAAGCAATTCCCAAGCCGATGGCGAAAATGACCACCGTCCGTTTAATGATTTTCCAAGCCGTAGCATTACTCCATTCAAAATTGTATTTTTTCAATGAAATATAGGTGGAAATTCCCATGATAAACATGAAAAAAGGGAAAACCAAATCGGTTGGCGTCAAGCCGTTCCATGATGCATGTGCCAGCGGAGCGTAAATACTTCCCCAACTGCCCGGATTGTTTACCATAATCATTCCGGCGATCGTGATGCCCCGAAGAATATCGAGAGCGAGTAAACGTTGTGTAGTTGTCTTCATTTTATTTCGTACATTGATTTACTAAATAAACAATTGATTGATAAGATATTCCTGAATTAGTAGTCAAACCGATTTCACAAGTCCGGCTATTGGAATAAGCTTTGACGACACCGGCTTTTTCGATTTGCGGCTGTAATTTGCGCAAAGCGTAAGCATTCACTTCCGGATGAGTAAATCCTTTGTCACCTGCAAAACCGCAGCAACCGACTTCTTCCGGTACCAATACGTTCGACGAACAGCGTTTGGCCAAGTCGATAATCCGTTCACCCAAGCCCATTTTCCGCATGGAACAAGTGATGTGAACCGCTACCGGCGCGTCGGTCTGTACAAATTGCAATTTATCAAGCAGAAAAGTCATGATAAATTCCACAGGTTCGTAGAGTTTCATTTTTTGAATTGTGTGTCGCATCCGGTACAGGCAGGGACTTTGGTCACACAAGACCGGATATTTTCCTTTTTCGCTCGCTTCGTACAAAGCCGCTTCCAATTCGGTTGATTTCCGGTCGGCGATATCCGGCATTCCTTTGCTTTCCCATATCGTTCCGCAACAGAGATTGTCCATGTTTTTCGGGAAAACGACTTCGTAACCGGCTTTTTGCAATAAAGCGATCATTTCGTTTACCAAAGCTTGCTTTTCCGGCGAATTTTTCGGTAAACCCATGGTTTGGTTGATGCAAGACGGAAAATAGACGACTTTCGAAAGTGCACGGTACACGGTACACGGTGCACGATGGTAGCTTTTCGGCATCGCAGGTGTCCAAAGCGGCAAATGCAAAATGTTGTGTGCTGTCTTTGCCAGGAACGTCATCATTTTTGTTCCGGTTACCGTATGAGCAGCGTTCGCTATGGTAAGCGCCGGACGCAAAATGTTTTTGACGGTCGAAAAATGTTTGGCTGTCCATTTGCCGACGGCATATCCGGCGCTCCCTTCGGGAAGTTCCGCCTGACGAATATCGTGCGTCAAATCGCCGGTATTGATACCCATTGGACAGGACATCGAACAAAGTCCGTCGCCGGCGCAAGTTTGGTTGCCGAGGTAACGGTATTGTTTTTGTAATTTGTGTAAACGTTCGGGATTTTCACCGGAAGCTTTTAGACGAGTGATTTCCCGTTGCAAGACAATGCGTTGCCGCGACGAAAGCGTAAATCCGCAAGTCAAACAGTTGACTTCGCAAAATCCACATTCGATACATTTATCGACTTTTGGATTGGTCAACGGCAGCGGTTTGAAATTCTGAAGATGACCGCGTGGATCTTCGTTGAAAATTACGCCCGGATTCAATAAACCTTTAGGATCGAATAGTTTTTTGACGGCCTTCATAATTTCGAAGGCTTCTCTACCCCACTCGTATTCAACGAAAGACGCCATATTCCGTCCCGTACCGTGTTCTGCTTTTAGCGAGCCATCGTATTTATCCACGACCAAATGTACTACCTCGTTCATCAGGGCTTCGTAGCGGGCGATTTCTTCCGGCGTATCAAACGATTGATTGATAATGAAATGATAATTTCCTTCCAAAGCATGACCATAGATACAAGCGTCGTCGTAGCCGTGTTTGACTAACAATTCCTGCAAACCGGCAGTGGCTTCCGGCAAATCTTCAATATGGAAAGCTACGTCTTCAATCAGCGTCGTCGTTCCAAGTTTGCGTGTTCCGCCAACGGACGGGAAAATACCGGAGCGTATCGCCCAATACTTGGAATATTCGCTGATTTCATCGGTAAAATGTACAGGAATATAGGTCTTAAAAGCTTGTAACGCTTCTGTAATTTGAGCGATATTTTGTTCCAATTCTTTTTTGGAAGACACCATGGTTTCCGTCAAAACGGCAGTCAGACCTTCACCGGTAGAGTCATTGACGGATTTCAACGATTTCCAATCCAGCAGTTCGGCGCCTTTCACAATCCAATCACCTTCAGCATTTTTCAGTTTTTTCATTGCCACCACCGCCCGGCAAGCTTCTTTGATGTCGCTGAAATAGAGCATGGCGCTGGCTTTGTGCGGAAAATCATATCCGGTCTGCATCGTTACTTCCGAAATAAACGCTAAAGTTCCTTCCGAACCAACCAATAGATGAAGTAAAATATCGAAAGGATCGTGATATTCGACGAACGGCACGATATTCAATCCCATTACGTTTTTGATGGAATATTTCCGGCGAATACGTTCTACCAATTCCGGACTATTATTCACCCGGTCGCGAAGGTTTTCTATTTCCTTGATAAATGCAGGCTTTTCATGAACGAATAATTTCCGGCTTTCCGGGTCGGCGGTATCCAATACGGCGCCATCGGCGAAAACAATCCGTGCCGCCAACAGGATTTTATCACTATTGGCATGTGTACCGCAATTCATACCCGAAGCATTATTCATGATAATGCCGCCGACCATGGCGCTTTTCACCGAAGCCGGATCGGGCGGAAATTTGCGACCGTAGGGTTTCAGGATTTCATTGACTCGTTCGCCGATAATCCCCGGTTGTAAGGTAATGGATTGAGTATCGGGAGCAATCGTATATTTTTCCCAGTTTTTCCCGGCGACAATCAAGACCGAATCGCTAATGGCTTGTCCCGACAGGCTGGTTCCGGCTGCCCGAAAAGTAACAGGCACATTCAGGCGGTCGGCAATGGACAGTAAACGCGATACTTCTTCTTCGTTTTCCGAACGAATCACGATTTGCGGAATCAGGCGGTAAAAGCCGGCGTCCGCGCCCCAGGCCAGGCGGCGCAATTCGTCCGTGTAAATCCGTTTGCGGGGGATGAAGCGGGATATTTCGGTTAGGAATTTATCTGAATTCATTGCTCATTCATTGCTATTTTCTAATGTTTGAATCGTTTTGGCATTGTCCAACACTCGGTCTATACCTTGTTCGGGGTCGTCGATTTCTTCCGAGCGTTCACGGGCGATTTGGGCCAACCACTGCTTGAAAGGTTCGGCTTTGGGCGACGGGATGGATTGGATCAGGCGGAAAAGTTGCTCTGTATCAGCTGCATCCGTCTTGTAAAATTTTCCATCAGAAGATTGCATTTTCAGTTGTACGATACAATCGTACAACTGACTTCCTTCTTTTTCCAATTTAATTTTCAAATCACTCCAATAGCGATGCGGATTGGCGCTGTCCGTCAATACTTCGATGACATCTACAATAGAGATGTACCACTTTTCTTGTTCGCTGTCCCACACTGAGCGAACTTTTTTGTTGTCAAAAATTTTGATTGAATTTTTTGGTTCCATAGAATAATTACATTTTATCAATATATCTTTTTTATCTCAGCCTGAGGAAAATAATGCATTAATATTTCCCGATGGGGATAGCCTTTGGCGCTCATAATGGCTGCCCCGATTTGACAAAGTCCGACGCCGTGTCCCCAACCGGCGCCTTTCAGTACGAAAGAATCCGACACTTTTTCCACAACAAATGCGGAACTGTATAAATGACTTTCCGACAAAGATTTCCGGATTTCCAATTCTTTTCCAATCGTTATTTCCCCTTTGCTGCCTACGATTTTCAAACGGATTAGCCGGCCGGAAACACCTCGCTCTACCGGAATTAAATCAAGAACATCGCCTACATCAATACCGACTTTGCGAAGCAATAAATCCTTGATTTCCGCCTGTGTAAGCGTAATTTGCCAACGGTAAAAATCCTGCGTTTCCTGATCGTAGTCGTTCAGGACTTGCGAAAGAACTTCATGGTCGTGCGTATTGCAAAAAGCCGGAGGATTACCCAAAATCCATGCGCGTGCATTTTTTTCATCCGTTAAACCGGTATTGTATCCGACTGGAATAATTTCATTATCAATAACCTGAGTAAGATAAGGGTGAACAACCGGTTCCCAAACATGCTCGAATTTTTCGGTAACACCACCGCAACATTTATAAAAACGGGCGTCACAAATTTTATTATCATACAACAATACTTCACCGGATGTGGCTTTCAAGGCTTCATAGACTTGTGGAGCAGATACTTTGGTAATGCCTTGGTAACGCTGACAATGATCGTCGGCGCAAACATCGAAACGGGAATGGTCTTCGCGGTCGTACCAGCGGATATATCCTTCCTCATTGCGTATCAAGGTTTTATAATTTGCATCTTTCAATTGCTTGCCTTTTTCGATTTGCGCCAGCAGCCAACTGCGGGATATTACCGCATGGGCTTTCAGCAATTCGAGGGACGAAGTGGCGCTCATTTCCGACGAAATCACGCTCAAGAGATAATCTTCCACGGAAAGAATATTGACAGCCGTCAACATTCCGTTTTCGACATAGATTTTCAGTTTCCCTTTGAAGCGTTGCGTTTCTTCCCGTTCCCAATGGAATTGCACGCCGATAATGACATGATGTAATTCAAAATTAGCCTCTTCTTCGTTTACCGGTTCCAACAAAACGAACTCATCGAAAGTTTGTTGCTTATCCCCTAAATGAAGAATAAAAGAAGAATCACCGGTAACGGTAGCTGTTCCATTTCCGTTTACCGTTTCTTCGCCTGTAGCTTGAAGAAAACGACCATTTAATTGAAAATCAATGGATTTAGCAGACATGATGCCCACTTCTATTGTTGGTATATTCATCGTATTTAAAAGATTTAATTCCGGTTCAAAGGTAAGAAAAATTTATCATACATCTTACAAAAAATCGGAATGAAGGAATATTAAATGGAGCGGAAAATCCATCTGTTATGCATACGGATTTTCTGATTCTTTACAGTCTATATCCATTCCTTTATTTATCAATCTATCTTGAAATATATTCATATCCGAAGCATTGGGGGCGAAATAGATTTTACTTGCCTTTTGCCCGATTTTCAAATATTCCAAATACATTTGTTTTTTGTTTTCGCTCGTTTTTACTTTAACTTTGTCTTCCACACTTTCTATTTTCACAATTCTACATTCCTGTTCTTCTTTGAAAGCAACATGTTTGGTCAAATAACGCAGATTTATCAATAATTGCGATATAATGTCTTTGTCTAAATCCACAATGTCTTCTTTTAGTTTTTCTAATTCATCGGATACCTCTTTGATTAACTTTTCTATTTTTTGATTATAATTGTTTATTATTTCGTCAGAACATTCCTCTCTATGAAACAGAAAATCTTCCTTGCGCCCTACCGAAATCACTTTGTCCGTTTTTGGGTCAATGTAAATACAGCGAAACAGGGCGTGTTTGTCTTCTTTCTTTTCCGGTGTTTCTTTGTTATCCGGTTGTTGAGAAGTTGCCAATTTGACTGATTGTTCAAAAAAATCTTCCTTAAAAACAATGCTTACACCCGTACATTCCCTGTTTTCTTCCTTGCCATAGAGCCGGAACTGATTGAGGCTATCGGGATTGAAAGTGAAACAGCCTGCAAATGCCCGATACGGATTTTTGTTGGTAGTGGTAGTGGAAAGGTTTAGAAACTTAAGCAAAACCTTCCCTTCTTCCGGGTCGTTGGAATAGTTGATAGAATTTAATCGGAAGGTTGATTTATCATCAAAAAACATATTGTCCGCTACACTTTTCTTTGTATAGTAAGCCACTTCTTTTTCGTTCTCGTCATTTATATGCAGCATACTTATCATGTAAATAGACTGAATGTATGCGGCTTTGTATTTTTCTATATTGTCAGTATTCTCTATGGGGCGTGTTATTTGTTTGAAATAAGGGTCATTTTCCAACAATTCATTCAGCAATCCCTGTTCAATAACTTTTTTTCTGTTTGCTTCATCAAAATAAACAAGCATTTCCAAAACATCGTTTTTGCCTGATTTATGATAATTCTCATAAGCGTTTTTAAAATCGCTTTTCTGTTCGTAAGCAAGTCCCATATTGTAATATGCTGATGCATAATCAGGTTTTAATTCTATTGCTTTTCGGTAACATTCTATCGCCGTATCGTAATCCTGTTTTTTATAGTAAGCAAGTCCCATAGATAAATATGCGTATGCATAATCAGGGTTTAATTCTATTGCTTTTCGGTAACACTCAATCATCGTATCGTAATCCTGTTTTTTATAGTAAGCAAGTCCCATACCGGAATATGCGTCTGCATCAGCAGGGTTTAATTTTATTGCTTTTCGGTAACACTCAATCATCGTATCGTAATCCTGTTTTTTATAGTAAGCAAGTCCCATATTGTAATATGCTGATGCATAATCAGGTTTTAATTCTATTGCTTTTCGGCAACATTCTATCGCCGTATCGTAATCCTGTTTATTATAGTAAGCATTTCCCATATTGTTATATGCGTCTGCATCAGCAGGGTTTAATTCTATTGCTTTTCGGTAACATTCTATCGCCGTATCGTAATCCTGTTTTTTAGAGTAAGCAACTCCCATATTGATATATGCTACTGCATCACCAGGATTTAATTCTATTGCTTTTCGGTAATATGCAATCGCCGTATCGTAATCCTGTTTATTATAGTAAGCAAGTCCCATAGATAAATATGCGTATGCATAATCAGGGTTTAATTCTATTGCTTTTCGGTAACATTCTATCTCCGTATCGTAATCCTGTTTTTTAGAGTAAGCATTTCCCATATTGTTATATGCGTTTACATAATCAGGGTTTAATTCTATTGCTTTTCGGTAACATTCTATCTCCGTATCGTAATCCTGTTTTTTAGAGTAAGCATTTTCCATATTGTAATATGCGTTTGCATAATCAGGGTTTAATTCTATTGCTTTTCGGTAACATTCTATCGCCGTATCGTAATCCTGTTTATCATCGTAAGCAATTCCCATATTGTAATATGCGTCTGCATAATCAGGGTTTAATTCTATTGCTTTTCGGAAACATTCTATCGCCGTATCGTAATCCTGTTTATTATAGTAAGCAACTCCCATATTGATATATGCTACTGCATCACCAGGATTTAATTCAATTGCTTTTCGGCAATCTTCAATTTCCTCATTGTATTTTGACATTTTGTTATCGTTTATGTTGTTATTTTATTAATCATTTCAAATTTTTATTCTCTACTGCTTGCTGCGTTTGCGTAACCGCTATATTGTTTTCACGAAATTCTGTCCTTTCCTGAAACAGGTTTACTCTTGTATCTTACGAACATAACTTTAATTCGCCATTGTGCATTTTTAACTATAACTTTTACAACCGTTCAAAAGCATAACCTTTCGCTTTCAAATACCGGATAATTTCCTCCAAACGAAGATAGAGTTTATCGGTACGTATATCTTGTGTGCCCGGATGAATGAGGATTATACTGCCGTTTAATCCTTTTTCAGCCTCATACGCATAAAGTTGATCGATCAATTCCTGCGAAGACTTGTAATTCGGCATATCGGGCGTCGTATAATCGGCGGCTGTCCGCAAACCGGGCGTGTAATTGATAACCGTTTGCCCCAGCGATTCGATTAACCGGACGCTTTCCTTATTGTAATACTCATAAGGCGGGAGAAAATAAGGCACTTTTGAAATCTCAATCCCGTATTTTTCGAGTTCAGCCATGTTTTGCCGGAAATCGTCCCTCAGGCTGTCGGGAGTTACGAGCGATTGTTGCCGGTCGTCCCACGAAGCGTAAAGTAAATGTTTGTCCGAATGTCCGCCTACATAATGTCCTTTCCGGATGATTTTTTGAATGATGGATTTGAATTTCTTTTCCCGCAGGCAATTACCGGTCAGAAAGAAAGAAGCTTTTGCGTGGTTTCTATCCAACGTCCGGAGAATCGACGACGCACCTTCAAAAGCTTCATCGGCTGAAAAAATCAGACGGATTACTTTCCGGTCGGTATTGATCCGGACGGTGGCGCCTTGGCTGTCTTTTTCGGAAGAGGGAGCGACGCTCATCAGCAGGAAAGACAAAATGATTAATTTCCGTATCATGACTTATTTTAAATTAACTTCATCCAATATCCCGGCAATATCCTCCGCCGTAATCTTTTCAAAATCCTTTTCCAAAGGCGTAATAAACACGCCACCCATATCTACCGACGCAGGACTAATCAACAAGTTAGCATCACCTTCAGCCGAATAACAGGCGGGACGATGCTTTTTCCGCGGGAAAAGGCAAGTAATCCATTTCCCGTTTTCGTACCATGTCAGGATATTCAGCATCGGTTCGACATCATCCGGTTGCAGGGGCAAAGTATTGTAAATTTGCTGAAAGCGGTTGAGCATTTCCTGCTTGTTTTCCGATTCGATTCGGATGGTGTTTTTCCAATTTCGTTCGTTTTCGATGGGAAGAAAGCCTTTGTTGCCTGCCTGAAAGTGAAAATGGTCGGGAGCGGAAGCGCCGCATTTCGGCCCGTTGTAAAACACGACATAATCGGCTAACTGTTGCGCCAAATCGAGCATATCGCCGAAACGGGAAACGATAAGCTGAGGCGTATGTTCCAATGCCGGAATGGTCAGGTGACGCGGAAAAACCGGATAGGGATTAATTAATATCGTATATCGCTCTATGAAAGGAAGACCTTTCTGTTCCGGCGGACGATTCTCGCTGCACAGGAAACATTTGCGTTCCTGAATGGATTGGGGGTCAACTTTCGCTGCGGACGAGGTGATACGTGCGGGATTGAATTGCACTTTGTATGGATGACCGTTCACGTCCAGCGTTTTTACTTTCACCCGTTCCAAGGCTTTGTAATTGTTTTTTGCTAATTCCCAATCGTTTAACTGTTGTTCGAATAGTTGTTTTATTTTGTTTTTCATTTTCTTGTGTGTAAAGTTTTTTCAATACATCAATCCAAAGTGCCACAGGGGAATTACATTAGCATAGCCGATTTCGATATTGTCTTTTACCACAAAACCCTGTTCTACGCCTTGAATTTGTTTTTGCTCCTTACTTTTACCACCGACTTCAAAAGTCATTCCGTCAATTTCAAAGTCGGAAACAGGCGATGAAACTATATTATTGTTTAGCCGCAACTGATTGATAAAAAAAGTTTCACGAATATTTCCAATATTTGCATTTTCACTTGCAAGTGCAAAAATCAGGTTGGTATTGTCGAGATAAACTTTTTCTACTTTTCCCAAACTGCGAATACCGCCTGCGCTTTCCCGCAACTGTGAAATCAGGCCTGTTTCTTCCATCAACAGGCAATAATCGGAAATGTTGTTGCGACTAACTCCCAAAAGTCCCGCAATCTTAGTGAAATTGGGCTTGAACGGCACGCTTTTGGCAATAATCGCCAACATTTGCCTGAGTTTTCGTCCTAACGCCATATTCATTTCGGCATAAAGCGGAATATCGCCTTCCAATGTCTGATTGACTATTTGTTGCAAACGAATGTTGTAATCGTCAAACTTTGCAAAAGGATAATAACCTTGCTGCAAATAGTTTTCAAACAAGGGTAAAGGGTGTTCTACTCCCGGTATTTCAGGTTTGTGTGCCAAAATTTCATCAAGAGAATAAATCTGCGTTTCAATGTTGTGAAAAAATTGCAAATATTCGCGGAACGAAAGCCCCTGCATCGAATTCATAATCACGCGGCGGCTCAAATCTGCGCGTCCTTTATGAATGTCCAGAATGGACGAACCGGTAAAAACGACATTCAGTTTTGGAAAATAATCGTAAATCAGTTTGATTTCCTGCGACCAATCTTTGTATTTATGAATTTCGTCAATAAAAAGGTATTTTCCTCCCCGTTTTACAAATAAATCTGCTAAATCAAACAAGCGGTGGTCAGCAAAATAGAAATGCTCTGCCGTAACATACAATGTTTCTTCGGGGTTTAAATCCCGCTTGATATGCTGCAATACAAGCGTGGTTTTACCGACACCTCTTGGACCGGTTAAGCCAATCAGACGATTATTCCAATTGATTTTGAAAAACTTATAGCGAAGAAAACTCGTGTCTGTTTCCTTCAGCAATTTGTGATAATGTTCCAATAAACTATCCATTGCAAATGAAATTTTTGCAAAGATACGAATAACTGCACAGATTTAGTGCGATTTTTCGTGAAATTGCATTTTTTCAGTGCAATTATTCAATAAGCCAACTTCCCCGCCGGTAGCCGTAAACAGCACTTGCGTTTTGCTCAAAGGTACTACCGTACTAATGAGGGAATTTCCGACTTTATGTTTCCACAATACTTTACCGGTCAGCGCCTCCAAGGCAAAAATCAACCCGCCTTTGGTGCTGCCGAAAACGACCCCGTCTTTTTCCACCGGCATTGAGGGAGCATGTTCGTAACCAAAAGCCACGTTGGAAGCCCAGAGTTCCACCGGTTGGTCGCCTTGCGTAGCATAACAGACGATGGAATCGTTCATCGTTTTACTGTACACCCGTTCTTTGTCTTCGGAAAGGGCAATGGTTTCGCGCACCGTAGATTGAAAAGTTCGCCAAACGGTTTTGCCCGTTTCGAGGTCGATGGCGGTCATGGCGCGTTGCGGGTCGGTGATAAAGACCTTGCCGTTGGCGGCTACAGGCCACACGGCGGCAGGCGAAAAGTGCATTCGCGTGAGGTCGCCTGTCCATTTCCATAATTCTTTTCCGGTAGTTTTGTCCAAGGCGTATAAGGTATTGTCCCAAGCGCCGAAAATCACTTTATTCCCCTCAATCAGCGGACGGGTTTCGATATAGCCTTTTACATCCGTATAAGCCCAGCGCAATTTGCCTGTCCGGATATCAATGGCGCGGAAAGTATGGTCGCCGGCGCCGATATAGGCGACGCCATTTTCAATGGTAACAGCTCCCAATACGGGTTCCGATGCTTGAACCGTCCACAGAAGTTTGCCGTTGGAAGTCTTCAAACCATAAATATTTTTATCGGCTGAACCGAAAATTATCACCCCATCCGCAGCTGCCGGCGTCCCGACTATCCGTTTGCCCGATTGGAAAGTCCATTGCTTTTTCCCTTTGTCCGAAGTATAACAGGTGAGCGTTCCCTGGTCGTCGCCGACATACACTTTTCCGTTGTAAACGACCGGCGAACTGTATATGCCTACGCCCGTCCGAACAAGCCACGTTTCTTTTACCAAAGGATATTCTTTGTTTACCGAAAAATCGGGATATTTATCCGAAGCGCCTTTTTCGCCGTAATACTTGGTTTTCAGCGATAAGGCAGCCCATTGCCGGCGGGCTTCCCCGATATTTTGTTCGTAAACCAAAATCGAATCCGGAGTAATTTCATAGACCGAATAACCGCCTGCCGGATTTTTGTCGCGCAAGGTAGAACGGTTCAGGATACCCGGAATGCCGTCGTATGACAGAAACTGATTGTTGTGGTAATGTCCGCCCAGAAAAGTGCGGATGTTGTAAGGCCGCACGGCATCGGTCAGGTCATACCAATTGTCCACATCGCCCGGTTTCAAAGGATAATGTGTTACCAAAATAACCGGTTGGGTCTTACCTGCTTTTTTCAGTTCTTCCTTCAACCAACTGATGTCTTGCGGAGCAACATGGCCATCCGCCATTCGCATCAAGGGACCTGTATTAAAACCGAGAAACAGAAAGCCTTTGTATTTCATCCGGAAACGTTCGCCGCCGAAAATATCGCCGAAAGCCGTAACGCCCGATTCGCTCCATTTGGTTTCGTGATTGCCGGGAATGGCGTAATATTTCACTTTCAGTTGGTCGAGAATCTTTTTCGCCTTTTGCAGAGATTCCCGGTCGCCTTCTTCCGTTACATCGCCCGTAACCAGAACAAATTCGATATCGTCGCCGGCATTGATTTGATTGACGGCGCGTTGCAAATCTTCAGCGGCATTGCCGCTTTTCGTAACGTGCAAGTCGGTCACGAGGGCAAACCGAAAAGGCGCTGTGGCTTGCGCCCAAAGAACGGTTGTTTGAACTGCAAAGACGCAAAGAATGTAAAGAAATTTAATACGATTCTTCATACAATAAATAGGGTTTGCGCTGTTTTTTAAATTTCGCTACATCGTCTTGCCACATCGCTTTGATTTCATCGGCGCTTTTGCCTTGTATAATCATCTTGCGGACGTAATCGACTCCGATAAGATTTTCAAAAAAGGAGCGGAAAAAATGGTCGTCCATATTCAAATTCCGGTAAGCATCAATGAGATAACTTAAATCTATTCCTTTTTTCCACACTTCTTCCTCCGAAAGATTGTTTAAATTCACTCCGTAACAAAGGCGGTCTTGCTGTGGCGGTTTGGGCGCCGAAGGCATTGACTTGGGCGTGAATGAATAAGTATATCCTTTCATATTCGGGTGACCGTAAATCTGAAAAGGAAGCGAAGTGCCCCGTCCCAAACTCACAGGGGTTGCTTCAAAATAGCAAGTCGAAGGATAGAGATAAATCGAGAGCATATTCGGTAAATTCGGCGACGGCAGAATCGGCAGGCGGTACATCGTTTGATGCGTGTAATTCAAGCATTTGATGACCGTTAAATCGCAGACACGTCCTTTGGTCAACCATTTTTCGCCGTTGACCATCCCGGCAAGTTCGCCTAAAGTCAATCCGTGAACCACCGGAATCGGCAGTCCGCCAACGCCCGATTTGTATTTCATATTCAGTATCGGACCATCCACGTAATGCCCGTTGGGATTGGGTCTATCCATGAGTATCACTTTTTTGTGCTGTTCGGCGCAAGCATCCATCAACTTGGTCATTGTGACATAGTAAGTATAGAAACGCAATCCGACATCTTGTATATCCACAATCAGCAAATCGAATTTGCGCATGGAGGTTTCGCTGGGTTTACCGGAATTTCCATCGTACAGCGACAGAATGGGTACTCCGGTTTTTTCATCTACTGAACTGGCCACGTGGTCGCCGGCTCCGGCATCGCCGCGAAAACCGTGTTCAGGCGAGAAAATCGCCGTTACATTGATTTTATTTTCAATCAAAACATCCAATAAATGTTTGTTCCCTACGATACCGGTATGATTGGAAAACAGCGCAATGCGTTTGCCCTCCAAAAGCGGCAAATATTCGGCAGTCCGTTCCGCACCGACCACGACCGCCGGTTGTTGCGCCTGCATACAGAATGCACTGCACAATGTACAAAAAAGAACAATTACTTTTCTTATAAAATATAACTTGTTGATAATCAGACAAAATAAAAAGCCCGCAATGACAGATAATTTATTCATAACTTATATCAAAATCCCAATCCCATTGGTCAAAATAAATATTTCCGCCTCGCCATTCCAATTCACCGCGTTGGAAATCGACTGTTTCGCTACGCGGGAAAATTTTATCGGGAAAAAGCGGTTGCGAAAAATCGTTGTTCACAATCCATCGGTAGGCATCTATCCCGTTGGAATAGAAATATTTCACATCATCATTAGCGGAAAAGGTATTGAGTCCAAACGATTCGTCCATAGGTATCCAGCCGGAGCCTTCGATGTAAAACTCGCTCCAATCATGCAGGTTCGAACTGCCGGGATGCATCGAAAAACCGCTTTGCCAACGGGTAGGAATACCGTTGTAACGCGCCAAAGTCATAAACAACAAGGTTACTTGTCCGCAATCGCCATGTCCGTTTTCCAAAACGTATTGCGGAATGTTGGCGATGGTCGAATATTCCCGCGCTCCGGCCCAGGGGAAAGTAACATCCACCCATTCCCAAATCTTTTTCACTTTTTGATAAGGGTCTGTTTCATTGCCTACTATCCGTTCGGATACCGCTTTGATTGAATCGGTAAAAACAATATGCGGCGGACGCTCGGCCGTGTAGGCTTTGTACAATTCGCTTTGGGTATCGTAGGGTTGAATCGTTTGGTTTTGTAGATTAAACCATTCGGGTGCATGTTGATACGAAAATTCGATGGTGAATTTCAGCGGCTCGTCTTTGCGGGCGATTTTTTCCATATAGATAGTCCGGTGGGAATATTGCGCCGGCGCAATCACATAATTGCTGTCGTTGACCGACAGTAGTTTAACGTTCGATTGCCGGCGATTGTCTTCGCGCGGATAGGGCAACCAACATCTTACCACTTCTCCGTCGGGTACGGCATTGGCTTGTAAAGTCAGTTCGTATTTGACCCGCATTTTGACCGGGGTTGCTTGTGTTTTTCCGTTTTTAATCAACGTATTAACGACTTCCGGCAAATGGGTTTTTAAAATAGATTCTTTACCTTCGGCAGGTTTATCGACTTCGGCTTTGCGGGCAATCGCTTCTTTATCCAGACGGAACAAATTGGAAGCTGCACGGTTGAAATACCATTTTTCGCCGTCTATCACTTTGGATTCCAATGCTTTGAATTTCTCCCATTTTTCCAAAATTTCGTCGTTGACATCAGGATAGTATTTTTTGACGTATTCAATAACCGAAGCTTTGTCTTTTTCAAAATCCAAACGAATGCGGTGCATGATGTCTTTCCGTGCATTCAATTCGTAAACCTCACTGGGGGTTAAATCGTTTTCCGCAATATATACATCAATGAGATGCGTTGCTTTGGCAAAATTGCCGGCTGTTTCTTCCTCAGCAATTTGTTCTTTGCTTACTTTGCCGGATTGCGGCGAACAAGCGAATAACAATGCGAATAATATTAAAATTGAAAAATGTTTCATTTTTTTATTTACTTGATTTGTTGTCATTTTGTTTTACAATTATTAAACATCAATGATTGCAGCTTCAATTAGTTTGAAGTTTAATTTTGTAATTGGTTGGTAATTATGTTCAATAGGTTCCGGCAAATATTTTTTTACTTCATCAAAAGCATCTGCAATATTTTCCGGTGTTTTTGTCAACGTTTTGTTTTTATTGGAAAATACACATAATTTTTCATTAAATTTATTTACAAACGATTTAATTTCATAAACTTTATTAAAGTGAAATATTGCATTGTGTAGCTGTTGCCTTGCGTCGCTAAACTTATTTTTTGATGAACTACTTTGTGAAAGTTCATTCAAAACAAAAAATGAATATTGCTCTAAATCATATACAATAAAATCACACCTTTTCATATCTTTCGTATTATTTAATGGCAATTTTTTTATAAAATCCTCATAATCAATAATCGCGATTATCTTATTTGTAATATTTTTATAAGTTGCACTTCCTTTTCCTACAGGTTGTTTAATGGCTTTTTGCATATCTTGTATATCAAAATATGTATCATTGATTACATCAGATTTAATTTCTCCGATATTTAAAGGAATACAAGGAGGTTCAAATGGTCTATATTCTTTATTGATATAATTTATATAATTAGTATTAAGCAGGTTGTCCATTTTCTAATAAAATATTATATTGTTCATATATCTTGGAAATAGGTTCGGATAGCGGACGTGTATCAATTATAAGTTTTTCCTCTCTTTTAAGGTTATTCAAATAACCATCCGTAATTTCAATCACATCAACATTTTCCAATAACAAAGAAGCATCATCTTCTAATTGGCCTTTTTTACCAACCATTATAAGTAAATTCAAATGATTGATAATATACGGACTATGTGTTGCCATCATAACTGTCATATTATACCCGTTGTGTTCCTGAATAAAACATCTATTTATAATAAAATTTATTAAACTCCTTTGGCTTTCAGGGTATAAACTCAATTCCGGTTCTTCTATATGAATGTGAATATTTCTATATTTTATATCTCCAATGTTTTGTTCTGCTCTAAAATCTTTAAGATTGTCGTTTCGGGACATGTAATCAAAGATGATTTTATTAAACCGATTGTTAAAATCGTAGTATTTTGAGGATTTTATAAAAAAATTGCCATTAAATAATACGAAAGATATGAAAAGGTGTGATTTTATTGTATATGATTTAGAGCATATTCGGTAAATTCGGCGACGGCAGAATCGGCAGGCGGTACATCGTTTGATGCGTGTAATTCAAGCATTTGATGACCGTTAAATCGCAGACACGTCCTTTGGTCAACCATTTTTCGCCGTTGACCATCCCGGCAAGTTCGCCTAAAGTCAATCCGTGAACCACCGGAATCGGCAGTCCGCCAACGCCCGATTTGTATTTCATATTCAGTATCGGACCATCCACGTAATGCCCGTTGGGATTGGGTCTATCCATGAGTATCACTTTTTTGTGCTGTTCGGCGCAAGCATCCATCAACTTGGTCATTGTGACATAGTAAGTATAGAAACGCAATCCGACATCTTGTATATCCACAATCAGCAAATCGAATTTGCGCATGGAGGTTTCGCTGGGTTTACCGGAATTTCCATCGTACAGCGACAGAATGGGTACTCCGGTTTTTTCATCTACTGAACTGGCCACGTGGTCGCCGGCTCCGGCATCGCCGCGAAAACCGTGTTCAGGCGAGAAAATCGCCGTTACATTGATTTTATTTTCAATCAAAACATCCAATAAATGTTTGTTCCCTACGATACCGGTATGATTGGAAAACAGCGCAATGCGTTTGCCCTCCAAAAGCGGCAAATATTCGGCAGTCCGTTCCGCACCGACCACGACCGCCGGTTGTTGCGCCTGCATACAGAATGCACTGCACAATGTACAAAAAAGAACAATTACTTTTCTTATAAAATATAACTTGTTGATAATCAGACAAAATAAAAAGCCCGCAATGACAGATAATTTATTCATAACTTATATCAAAATCCCAATCCCATTGGTCAAAATAAATATTTCCGCCTCGCCATTCCAATTCACCGCGTTGGAAATCGACTGTTTCGCTACGCGGGAAAATTTTATCGGGAAAAAGCGGTTGCGAAAAATCGTTGTTCACAATCCATCGGTAGGCATCTATCCCGTTGGAATAGAAATATTTCACATCATCATTAGCGGAAAAGGTATTGAGTCCAAACGATTCGTCCATAGGTATCCAGCCGGAGCCTTCGATGTAAAACTCGCTCCAATCATGCAGGTTCGAACTGCCGGGATGCATCGAAAAACCGCTTTGCCAACGGGTAGGAATACCGTTGTAACGCGCCAAAGTCATAAACAACAAGGTTACTTGTCCGCAATCGCCATGTCCGTTTTCCAAAACGTATTGCGGAATGTTGGCGATGGTCGAATATTCCCGCGCTCCGGCCCAGGGGAAAGTAACATCCACCCATTCCCAAATCTTTTTCACTTTTTGATAAGGGTCTGTTTCATTGCCTACTATCCGTTCGGATACCGCTTTGATTGAATCGGTAAAAACAATATGCGGCGGACGCTCGGCCGTGTAGGCTTTGTACAATTCGCTTTGGGTATCGTAGGGTTGAATCGTTTGGTTTTGTAGATTAAACCATTCGGGTGCATGTTGATACGAAAATTCGATGGTGAATTTCAGCGGCTCGTCTTTGCGGGCGATTTTTTCCATATAGATAGTCCGGTGGGAATATTGCGCCGGCGCAATCACATAATTGCTGTCGTTGACCGACAGTAGTTTAACGTTCGATTGCCGGCGATTGTCTTCGCGCGGATAGGGCAACCAACATCTTACCACTTCTCCGTCGGGTACGGCATTGGCTTGTAAAGTCAGTTCGTATTTGACCCGCATTTTGACCGGGGTTGCTTGTGTTTTTCCGTTTTTAATCAACGTATTAACGACTTCCGGCAAATGGGTTTTTAAAATAGATTCTTTACCTTCGGCAGGTTTATCGACTTCGGCTTTGCGGGCAATCGCTTCTTTATCCAGACGGAACAAATTGGAAGCTGCACGGTTGAAATACCATTTTTCGCCGTCTATCACTTTGGATTCCAATGCTTTGAATTTCTCCCATTTTTCCAAAATTTCGTCGTTGACATCAGGATAGTATTTTTTGACGTATTCAATAACCGAAGCTTTGTCTTTTTCAAAATCCAAACGAATGCGGTGCATGATGTCTTTCCGTGCATTCAATTCGTAAACCTCACTGGGGGTTAAATCGTTTTCCGCAATATATACATCAATGAGATGCGTTGCTTTGGCAAAATTGCCGGCTGTTTCTTCCTCAGCAATTTGTTCTTTGCTTACTTTGCCGGATTGCGGCGAACAAGCGAATAACAATGCGAATAATATTAAAATTGAAAAATGTTTCATTTTTTTATTTACTTGATTTGTTGTCATTTTGTTTTACAATTATTAAACATCAATGATTGCAGCTTCAATTAGTTTGAAGTTTAATTTTGTAATTGGTTGGTAATTATGTTCAATAGGTTCCGGCAAATATTTTTTTACTTCATCAAAAGCATCTGCAATATTTTCCGGTGTTTTTGTCAACGTTTTGTTTTTATTGGAAAATACACATAATTTTTCATTAAATTTATTTACAAACGATTTAATTTCATAAACTTTATTAAAGTGAAATATTGCATTGTGTAGCTGTTGCCTTGCGTCGCTAAACTTATTTTTTGATGAACTACTTTGTGAAAGTTCATTCAAAACAAAAAATGAATATTGCTCTAAATCATATACAATAAAATCACACCTTTTCATATCTTTCGTATTATTTAATGGCAATTTTTTTATAAAATCCTCATAATCAATAATCGCGATTATCTTATTTGTAATATTTTTATAAGTTGCACTTCCTTTTCCTACAGGTTGTTTAATGGCTTTTTGCATATCTTGTATATCAAAATATGTATCATTGATTACATCAGATTTAATTTCTCCGATATTTAAAGGAATACAAGGAGGTTCAAATGGTCTATATTCTTTATTGATATAATTTATATAATTAGTATTAAGCAGGTTGTCCATTTTCTAATAAAATATTATATTGTTCATATATCTTGGAAATAGGTTCGGATAGCGGACGTGTATCAATTATAAGTTTTTCCTCTCTTTTAAGGTTATTCAAATAACCATCCGTAATTTCAATCACATCAACATTTTCCAATAACAAAGAAGCATCATCTTCTAATTGGCCTTTTTTACCAACCATTATAAGTAAATTCAAATGATTGATAATATACGGACTATGTGTTGCCATCATAACTGTCATATTATACCCGTTGTGTTCCTGAATAAAACATCTATTTATAATAAAATTTATTAAACTCCTTTGGCTTTCAGGGTATAAACTCAATTCCGGTTCTTCTATATGAATGTGAATATTTCTATATTTTATATCTCCAATGTTTTGTTCTGCTCTAAAATCTTTAAGATTGTCGTTTCGGGACATGTAATCAAAGATGATTTTATTAAACCGATTGTTAAAATCGTAGTATTTTGAGAAATATTCCATGATAACGGACAAAGGAACTACGGTTTGTATGCCTGAAGATGAATCTTCCAAATTGATTGTATATTTTTCATTTTCATCAAGACTTCCAATATAGTACTTAATTCCGGCGTTCGTTTGTTTTGACAAATACTTGACACCTAAATATTCAATGTTTAATTCTTTAACAGAGCCTTCACCATTCTTAAAATCATTAAAAGTTTCATTCAAATAAAAATTCATATCCGTTTTTCGTCCTGAAAGAACATCCGGTATCAAGTTTCTTTTATCTGCAATAAAACACATTTTTTCCAAACTTAACTCATTCTCCGGAATAATTACCGAAGCATCAAGTGAACCTTTAAAAGAAATTGTATTATTGCCTTTTGTATAAACGATTTCCGTATTGGGCTTAATATAATCCGACAAGCCATTATTTTTTAAATATGATTTGAAATCAAATTTAAATGGAGATTGAGAAATATTAGCATGTTTTAAGTAAGAACGGATATTAACCATTTTATAAATCCAACGAAATAGTATGATTATCTTCATAATTGTACTTTTCCCGCTTCCCGATTCACCAATAAAAACAGTCAATGGGCGAATATCATCAATCTCTATCTCTTTGATAGGACCAAAATGTTTTATGATAATAGACTCTTTCATCATTTTATTTTTTATGCTGATTTTATGTGAACAAAGGTACTAATTTTCTGATAAATTTTGTGTCCTGAGCAAAAATTTGCTTTCCATCATTAACTACAATACCAAGGCGCTAAATCACAAAGTGGTTATTTATACAAAAAATACTGCTTAGCCTTCTTCCTGAAACCATCCACACCCTTGTCCCAAATCTTTTCAATAGATTTTACCGTAAAATCCTTGGTAAAAGCTTCCCGCACCCGGCCGGTACCGCACACTTTGTCAAACATGCTCAAGCGCGAAGAATCACACAATTCAAACACATTTTTGTCCGGATGCAATTTATAACATTCCTGCATTACATAAAACTGTATCAAGGTCAAGGGGATTTTCTTGGCATCGGTGATATAGGTCTGAACGCCATGCAGATAGACATCTTTTTGCGCCCCGTAATAGGGTTTGTAATGAATGGGACGAAAACGCACGCCGGGAATTTTCAAGCCGTTCAGGTTGGCAGTTAGTTTTTCGGCGTCAATCCATTGAGCGGCAAAGAGTTCAAACGGCAAGGTATAGCCTACCCCGATGTTGAACGAATACAATTCACCCAAAATGCCGGACATGGCGTAAAAATAAGCTGTATTGGCATGAGGCACGTGCGGCGAAGAAATAACCCAGGGCAAACCGGTCGCTTCGAAATCCATTTTCCGCTTCCATCCTTTCATTTTGACAACCGTCAATTTGCATTTGATATGCTCTTTCAATAAACCTTCCTCGTTCAGGAACTTGGCTAATTCGCCGACCGTAAAACCGTGCACGTAGGTAATCGAGAATTGACTGACCAAGGATACTAATTCAGGCTCTACATCCGGCTGTCCTTCAAACTTGTTGCCTCCCAAGGGATTCGGCCGGTCGAGCACCACAAATTCGATGTTGTTTTCGGCAGCGGCTTCCATCGCCAAACCCATCGTACTGATATAGGTATAAGACCGGCAACCAATGTCCTGCATGTCATAAACCAAGACGTCTATTCCCGGTAATATTTCCGGTTGCGGCTTTTTATTTTTGCCGTACAAACTGTAAACGGGCAAACCCGTGCGGGCATCCGTTGCATTACCGACTGTTTCCCCGGCGGTAACATCGCCCCGGATACCATGTTCGGGACTGTACAAAGCTACGAGTTTGACGTTAGGCGCTTCGAAGAGAATGTCTATGGTCGATTTCAGGCGGCTGTCCACGCCGGTGGGATTGGTAATCAGGCCGATTCGTTTTCCTTCCAACAGCTTGAATTGTGCTTCTTGCAACACTTCGATACCGGGTTTTACTTGGGCAGTAAGCCCGTTAAAGATACAAATTGCGGTAATCAATACGAATAACTTTCTCATATTTTATAGCTTTTTAATTCCGATTCCGGGTAAATCATTCAAAGTAAGTTTACCGTTCACGACGGTAGTTCCTTTATAAATATCGTTGCTAATCAAAAGATTGCCGTCCAAATCCGCGAAATCAACCGCCGGAGAGAGTTGGGAAGCAGCCGAAATGGCGCACGAAGTTTCCGTCATACAACCTATCATCACATCCAGATTGGCAGCGCGGGCAACAGTCAGGATTTTCCAGGCTTCGCGCATTCCGGTGCATTTCATCAGCTTGATATTCACGCCGGTGAAAGCGCCTTTCAAACGCAGGACATCGGTCAGCCGTTGAAAAGATTCGTCGGCATAAACGGGCATCGGACTGCGTTCGGTAATCCACGCAATATCGTCCAATTTGTATTTCGACATGGGTTGTTCAATCATCACGATGCCCCGTTCTTTGAGCCAGTGAATCATATCCAAAGCATAATGTTTATCCGTCCAACCTTGATTGGCGTCCACAGCAATGGGTTTATCGGTAACGCTGCGAATGACTTCGATCATTTCCTTATCGCCCGGACGACCGAGTTTTACCTTTAAAATATTGTACAAAGGCGCATCTTCCCGCGTTTTTTGTTTGACGACTTCCGGCGTATCAATCCCGATGGTAAAAGTGGTTGAGGGTGCTTTCGACGCATCCAATCCCCAAATCTTGTACCAAGGTTGTCCCAGCAGTTTACCCACTAAATCGTGCAGGGCAATATCAATCGAAGCCTTGGCAGCGGTATTGTTTTCGGTGATTTTATCAATATAGGTCAAAATATCATCCAATTCAAAGGGACTTGAAAATTGTTCCAGATTCACTTTTTTCAGAAATTCGATGACCGAGGCTTGCGTTTCACCCAAATAAGGCGGCATGGACGCTTCGCCGTAACCGGTAACGCCTTCATATTCAATCTGCGTCAATATAACTTGTGTGGTAGTCCGGGACGAATTGGCAATCGTAAACACATGCCTTAACTGTAAATCATAAGGACGGAAAGAGAGTTTCATCTTCCCTTTTCCGGCAGATGGTTTACTCATAAGCTTGTTTTGCGCCAATGCAGAGATTGGCAAAGCGCCGGCCATAGCGGTCAACGCGGCTGTTTTCAGGAAATTACGTCTGAGCATAGTATTTTATTTTTGAATTTGATACAAAGGGTTTTCATTGAAATTCCAAATGCCTTCCGTGCCTACCGCGCCGATAATGCGGGCAGCGCGAACCAATTCAACGGCATTGCCTTCATCGTAATGCGGCTGGGTTGGGTCGAGGCTATTGACACGAACAAAACCGGCTTCGTGAATAAATTCCTTATTTCCCATATAGATACCCACGTGCCGTATCCGTTCTTTGCGTTCACCTTCGGCTTTCTTCCCAAAAAACAGCAAATCGCCGGGGAGAAGATTATCATAACTGTTGGAAATATCAATCGGGATACCGGTTTTGGCTTGCTGTGATGCATCACGTCTTAACAGAATACCGTGTTTCAGATAGACCGTTTTGGCAAATCCGCTGCAATCCATTGCTTTGACCGATGTTCCGCCCCAGGAATAAGGAATACCCTTCAACAAAAGCGCCTGCCGGACAATGCTTTCGCCGGTTAGCCGAACCGGATTTTTCCAATCATCGAAAAGGCGACTTTGCGGTTTCAGTACATAACCTTTGCGGCCATCGGGATAAGAAATGCCGTAGAAGCGGCCGTTTTCACCTTCCCATTTCAATACATTACCAAAAACGATGTCGGAAATACGCTGTCCTTGTTCGTCGGGCGTTTCGTATGTAAAACCGTAATCATCCGTAAAAATTATTTTCTTGGAGAGAATCCATTCATTTACAACTGTTTTTGTTGCTTGTATTACTGTGCCTCTTTGTACCCAGGCTACATAACCTTCCGGAGTTTTCACGCGATACCAACCTCGTTCTGCTTGCAAGACATGCATCGGCATACCAAGCAGAAGCTGGGTAGCCATCTCGGCGTCGTAATCCGGACCGGTGCGCAGGTCAGCCACCGACACATTCGCTATTGCATAAATCCGGTCTTCCAAATTTTCATCCGGTAAAACACAAATACTATCAATGGCTTCCGGACGGATTTCCCGGATACGGTTCAGCAAACCGGTTTTTGCTTCGGCAACAGAAGTGATTCCCCGTACTACCGGTTTGTTTTCCCATTGGGAAACGGAAATATCATACACATTATCACGCCGGTCGGGGACGTATTGCAGGCGAACGCTATCTACCAAAGCGTTTAATTCGGGATACGCGACCTTGTTTTCCTGCCGGCTGCAAGACAGCAAAACGAACAAAATCAAAACAGATAAGAAAGAAAATTTGTGTGTTGTCATACAAGTTAAATTTACAGACACAAAATTAGTGAAAAAACTGCAATATACAAATGAATAAAAATAAGTTTTCCATTTGCTCAAAACCATATTTAAAAATCCATGCGTTTTTCTTTAATAAATGAATTACTAACAACCCATTTTACACAAATGTTAAAAATCATTTAAAACCACTCCATTTCTCAAAAATTAATCATTTATTAAGCCATTCATTAACTATAATCTCGTTCATTTGCATTGTATAAGCAAATCGCTATCATGAACATTTAATTTTTTTTATTTATTCCAATGAAAATACGACTGATTTTAATCGCAGTAGCTTGTCTGGCGACAAGTTTTGCCGGAGTGGCGCAAGTATCGCAGAACAAACACTCCAAAACAACACTTTATCCTTCTTATAAAGGGCTGATTATGGCCGGTTATCAAGGCTGGTTTCCGGTTTCGTCCGATGGAGTCATGTACAAAGAGGAAGCGCGTGTCCATATTGATATGTGGCCCGACGTCAGTGAATACGAAAAAACCTATCCGACCGGTTTGAAATTGGCGGACGGCTCCACAGCCCGGTTTTTCAGTTCGACGGACAAAAGTACGATTGATTTGCATTTCAAATGGATGAAAGACTACGGTGTGGACGGCGTTTTCATGCAACGCTTTTTCGGTGAAACCAAACCCGGAAACCGAAGTAATGGATACAAAACAACCGTTCTGAAAAATGCACTTGAAGCAGCATCCAAATATCAGCGGGCAATTGGCGTCATGTACGATTTGTCGGGATTGAAAGGCTCCGGCGAAGATTGTTCGACTTTGATTGATGACTGGAAATTCTTGGTCGATTCTCTCCATGCCACCAATCAGAAAGGCGCTCATACTTATTTGTTTTTCAACGGAAAACCTTTGGTAACTATCTGGGGAATCGGTTTTCCCGACCGTCCTTACAATATCCGGAACATTGGTATCGAACGGTTTATCGACTTCCTGAAAAACGATCCGGTTTACGGCGGTTGCAGCGTAATGCTTGGCGTACCGACCTTTTGGCGCGACCTCAATTCCGATTGTCTGAACGATCCTTATTTGCACACCATTATCCGCAGCGCCGATTTGGTGATGCCTTGGACGGTGCAACGTTTTTCCCCGCTTTTGCACAATGACCTTGACCGTTACCGCGACTTGGTGATTGCCGACATGGATTGGTGTAAAGCAAACAAGGTCGCTTATGTACCTTGCGTCACGCCCGGTTTCAGCTGGCATAACCTCAGCCGTTCTTCGTTCCCGGACGATGTGAAGCCGGTGGCTTCCATTCCCCGTCAGAAAGGACGTTTCTATTGGATGCAATTAGCGACGGCTATCAATGCCGGCGCCGGAATGGTTTATGTGGCTATGTTCGACGAAGTAAACGAAGGTACGGCGATTTTCAAAGTCACTGATAATCCGCCTGTCGGCGATATTGCCAAGTTTGCCGATTTGGAAGGAATGCCTTCCGACCACTATCTCTGGTTGACCGGTGAAGCATCGAAAGCCTTGAAAAACAATCAACCGTTAAGTCTTAAAATACCGCAACGGTAATACCATTAATAAAAATAGGATAATGAAAAACATTAAACTATTAATTCTGTTCGTTTTAGTAATTTCCGCATGGGTAAACGGACACGCGCAGGGCCTTATTTTTCCGGGTTATTTTTCACCGGACGAAGGGCTGATTACGCCGCAGGAAAAACCTTACAGGGAAGAAATTTGCCTGAACGGTTATTGGAATCTGCAAATCGTTTCCGTACCGGACGCATGGAAAAGCGGCGCCGGCGAAGCGCCCGAATTACCTTTTCCGGCTACCGGAAAATGGGAAACAACAAAAATTAAAATTCCATCCCCAATCAATGTAAATAACTGGGGAGGCGGCAATAACACGGGCGAGGACAGTCCGCGGCCTTACGCACCGAGTTCGGTGTACTATCCGAGTTATCCGAAACATTGGGACAATGCACGAATGGCTTGGTTGAAAAAAACATTCGCCGTTCCGGCCGGTTTTAATGATAAACGCTTGATACTTCATTTTGAAGCCGTTGCCGGTGAATGTGCCGTATGGGTAAACGGCCGGGAAGCCGTCCGCAACTTCGATTCGCATTTGCCGTTTGAAGCCGATATTACCGGCTTAGTCAAAAAAGACGGAGAAAACGAATTGCTTGTCGGCTTGCGCCATACCAAATTATTTGACAAAAAACATACCGATTATTCCCGTTTTGGAGCTACCTATCCTACCGGTTCCAATACCGACGATTTGTTGGGAATCTGGCAAGACGTGTTTCTTTTTGCTCTTCCTGCGCTTCGCGTAACCGATGTGTTTGTCAAACCGCACGTAAGCCGGAATGAATTGGAAATACAGATTCAGATTGCCAATCAAACAAGCCAAAAACGAAAAATTAACGTACAAGGTACTGTTAATGAATGGATAAACAATATAAGTACTTCAAATCCGGTTTCAGCTGCCGAAATCAACTGGAGATTGGGAGAAACGGCGCTTTCATGCAACACGACGGTTGAAATTGCCGCAGGAGCCACGCAAACAGTTTCTATCCGCACGTCGGTAAATAACCGGCTGAAATACTGGTCGCCCGATGCGCCGAATTTATACACGCTGTTGTTACAATTGTCGGATAAAAAGACAACTTACGACCTGAAAGCGACTCGCTTCGGGTGGCGGGAATTTAGCATTGCCGGTGATGAATTTCATTTGAACGGTCAAAAAATCCAATGTTTCGGCGATATTCAACATCCGTTCAGCGCTTATATTTGTTCGCGGCGGTTTGCCTATGCTTGGTACAAAATGATTAAGGATTTCGGCGGAAATGCCGTTCGCCCGCATGCACAACCTTGGCCGCGAGTATATTACGATTTGGCCGATGAAATGGGTTTGATGGTTCTGGACGAAACGGCTTTGTTCGGCAGTTCCATTCGCCTGAATCTGGAAGAAGAAATTACCTGGCAACGCTCGAAAGAACACCTGAAACGCCTGATTTTACGCGATCGCAACCATCCGGCGGTTATCGGCTGGAGTGCAGGCAATGAAATGTTTGCTATCGCTTTACTGAACAAACCGGCGAAGGAAATCGCAGCCAAATGGGACGATAAATTAGTCGATTTGGCTTTATCCGCCAAACAAACCGACGACACGCGCGATTTCATTACCTTGGACGGCGACCGTGATATGGAAGGCCGCTTGCCGGTCTGGAGTAAACATTTCTCCCATGGCCTGAAATTGGAAGATTTACCGAAAGGCTTGAATAAACCTTTGATAGTCGGTGAATCGGGTGCGACTTATTACGGCCGGCCGATACAATTGTACCCTTTTGCGGGCGACAGGGCTTTTCAATCCTATTATGGCCGCAGCGAGGCTTTGGCGATAGACGCATATCAAAATGCCAAACAAATGGCGTTACCCTGTTTGGCCTATTTTTCGCCTTCGGAAGTAAGTTGGTTCGGCATCGAACACCTCAATCTGGGGTACAACGACTATTCGCGGCTTCCCGGTTTGCAAGACGGTATTTTTGCCGGAAAACCTTATGAAGAAGGCCGTCCGGGCTATCAATACGAACGGATACCGCCCTATGTAACGACTTTCAATCCCGGATTAGACCCCGGTTTGCCGCTATATAAACCCTTGCCTATGTTTTCGGCTTTGCAGGCGGCTTTGACCGGAAAGGAATCGCCTTGGAGTAGTTACAGGGAACATCAATTGCCGGCAAAACCGGTTTTGCCGGCGCTCCATCGCCAAGTTTATTTTGTCGGAAATACCGACAGCGCATTGTACCGGAAATTGGATCGCCTCGGATTGGAATTTTCGCAAAAACCGGATCAACGGCTTTTGATAATAGAGGCCGAGAATGTTTCGGAAATACAGCTTCAAACGGTTCATTCTCAGATAGAAAAAATGAAAAAAGAAGGCGGAATTATCTGGCTGATGCTGGCCGGACGGAAACCTTCGGAGGCGGCGCAAACCCTTCTGCCTTTGCCTTTGACGGTGACCCGCCGGACGGCAACGTCCTTGAACAACAACCGGCAAACGCCTTGGGGCAATTATTTCGATGCGCCGGACTTGTATTTCGCCGAAGTGAAAGAAGGAGACCGGCAAATCCTCAAACAAGGTCTGGCCGGTGAATTGGTTGAAAAAGGAACGGTCGTTTTATCGGCTGCCAATGTCGATTGGTCGCTGTTTAACGAACAGCCGGAAAACCGGAAATGCGCCCAGATAGTGTTGTACGAACATTTGGAAAAACCTTCGGGCGCCGCTTTGCTGACGTATCCTTTGGGAAAAGCTACCTTGGTGGTTTCGGCGCTTGATTATCATCCCGAAGCGCAGGAATACACAACGTTTTGGAGAAATCTGCTTTCAGCCATGCAAATTAAATGGAATCCGGTGGAGTCCCGGCAAAATAAGAAGGAAAAAAACGAACATAACCTTTTATTAGATGGGCCTGTCAATTAATTTTTCCAAATATAAAAAATTTCATGTAACTTTGTCATTGAAAATTCTAAAATAATTTCACCCCGTTAAAAAATGAATAAACTAAAATTACTTTTCTCGTTTTGTCTGCTTTTATCTTCCCCCATCATCCGAGCGCAAGATAATAGCCAAATTATCGCTAATCCGCTGAATCTGAATTATCGTTTTCAGCCCGACGAACCTTCCCGCCGCGAAGCCGCCGACCCCGTCATCGAATATTTCAAAGGGAAATATTATCTGTTTGCTTCCAAATCAGGCGGTTATTGGAGTTCTCCCGATTTGGCGAAATGGACTTACATTCCCTCTAAAACCATTTCAACCATAGAGAATTACGCGCCTACGGTTTTGGCGCTCGGCGATACTTTGTTTTACTTGGCAAGCGGTTCGCCGCAGATTCATTACACTTTGAATCCCGATGCAGACAATTGGAAAGTCCTG
>BNTV01000046.1 GCA_025996865.1 Bacteroidia bacterium | reverse complement strand
CCAGTAAAGTTGTTTTTCCCGAGCCGGGAGAACTCATCAGGTTCAGGCAGAAAATGTTTTTGGCTTCGAAATAGCCCCGGTTTCGTTCTGCTGATAAATTGTTTCGTTGGAGAATATCCTGTTCCAACCTGATCACGCGGCTTTCGTCGTGATGGTGGTGATGACCGTCGTGTTCGTGGTCGTGATGGTGATGTTCATGATTGTTGCATCCGCAAGTTCCGCACATAAATCAAGTTTTTTATATGGAATAATAAGTACAAAGTTACTAAAAAATTTTGAAGAAATGTCGGGGCTAAAGAAGATTTATGTATCGTGTCTTATCCACGTAAGCATAATTCTCAATTCTGCATTAATTTAAGCGTGTAAACAATATGTCAAAGAAAACCGATGCCCCAACAATGACGGGTTCTAAAAAATAAACAAATTTATTTTCAATTAATTATTTTTTAGCCCTGAATTGCTGATTTCTACGTTTTTTGTTCCATAATATTTATTTTTTTAATGATTTTGAAAATATATACATATTTTTAAAAATTTGTATCGGGAAATAAAAAAAATTCCACGTTTTTGAGTAAATCTGATAAAAAACCGAATAATGATTGTTTACTGTTCGGTTTACAAATACCAATTCTATAAATCTCTATCATTTTAACACTTTTCTTGGCATTTTTAACAATTCAGCCATTTCGTTAAAAACATTTAATTTTTTGTGAAAAAAAATTTTGTTTTTTTGGGTAAATGTTAAAAAAAAAGGACGTACATTTGTTAAAAATTTGGCGACATAATAAAAAGTTAATGAGAAAATCAGTTATTTGGTTATTGGCCGGCGTAATGATTTTTGCTTTTGTCGGTTTGCTATATCTACAAGTATATTATATCCACATCATTGTGGAAAACCAAAAAAACCAGTTCAATGAAGCGGTTAAGAGAAGCTTGTTTCAAGTATCGCACGATCTTGAATTGGATGAAACCGCCCAGGTATTGAAAGATCGAATTTATAATAATATTGATAAAAAAACCGGCCGTAAAAATCTTAGACAAAACAAGATTATTTCCGATCGCGAATTATCCGTAGGAGGCTCAAGGCGTTTAGACATGTCGGACATTCAAATAGACAGCCCGATGGATATTACAGCCAGTTATGGGAAAAGTGATTTACGTTCCGAGTATCAAATTTTTCAGGAATCTCAAATCGAGCAGTATGTTTATCAGGAAAATTTGGTGAGTGAAGTAATCCGAGCTTCCGTGAAAAGTTACGAAAAGCCGATTGAAAACCGGATTGATTTTAAAAAACTGGAAATGTATATCCAAACGGAGTTGGCAAACAACAACCTTGTTTTGCCTTTTCGTTACGCTATTAAAGGGTATAATCCCGATTCAATTTACTGGAAAAGCCCGGGTTATGGTTCCGGCGATTTCAGGAATGTTTTTTCTCAGGTATTGTTTCCCAAAAATCCGTCCAAGGCTAAGTCATACGCGCTGTTGGTCACATTTCCGACCGAGAAAAACAATATTTATGATTCTCTTCGTTTCGTCATACCATCCATTGCTTTTACTTTTGTCCTTTTGGTTGCCTTTGCCATCACCCTTTGGATTGTGATGAAGCAAAAACGGTTATCCGAAATGAAAAAGGATTTTATAAGCAACATGACGCATGAGCTGAAAACCCCGGTGGCAAGTATTTCCATTGCAGCGCAAATGCTGAGCGACGAAAGTATGATTGAGATATTGGAGAAGGGCGGTCCCTTGCGGGAATCGGCTTCTTTCAACAAAATTACGCGAACTATCTCGGATGAAACCCGACGTTTACATTTCCTGATCGACAAGGTTCTGCAAATGTCTCTGATGGATGACGGAAAATCAATTCTAAAAATCAAAGAATTGGACGTCAATGATTTATTGCTGAATGTGGTGCAAATTTTCGACATACAGGTGGAAAAATGCGGCGGTACGCTCGAATTGGAACCGGAAGCTACCGAATCGGTCGTTTATGTCGATGAAATGCACTTTACCAATGTGCTTTTCAACCTGATGGAAAACGCGGTCAAATACAGGCGTCAGGATGTGCCTCTGAAACTTTGCGCGAGGACAGAAAATGCAGGCGACAAGCTATTGATCAGCATTTCGGACAACGGAACCGGTATCAAAAAGGAGAATCTGAAAAAGATTTTCGACCGTTTTTACCGGGTTTCGACCGGCAATGTACACAATGCGAAAGGCTTTGGCTTAGGCTTAGCCTACGTAAAAAAAATTATCGACGAATTGAACGGTACGATTAAAGTAGAAAGCGAACTGAATGTGGGGACAAAATTTATTATTAGTCTGCCGTATATACAATAAAGTAGAAAATAGATGTTTAATTTATAATTATTATTTTTATGGATGAAAAAATTAAAATCTTCCTGTGTGAAGACGACGAAAATTTAGGTATGTTATTAAAAGAATACCTGCAAACAAAAGACTTTGCGGTTGATTTGTTTCCTGATGGCGAAGCCGGATTTAAAGCCTTTCCGAATAATAAGTATGACCTTTGTATTTTAGATGTGATGATGCCTAAAAAGGATGGGTTTGCCTTGGCGCAGGACATCCGTAAAATGGATCCGGAAGTACCTATTATTTTCCTGACTGCCAAGAGCATGAAAGACGACGTTTTGGAAGGCTTCAAAGTAGGCGCCGATGATTATTTGACGAAACCGTTCAATATGCAGGAACTTTTGCTCCGTATCGAAGCGATTCTCCGCCGCATCAACGGGAAGAAAAGCAAGGATATTTCTTTCTATCAGATCGGAAAGTACGCTTTCGACACACAAAAACAAACGCTGACGAATGACGATGAAGTTACGAAACTGACGACTAAAGAAAGCGAACTCTTGGTTTATTTGTGTATCAACATGAATGAAATCCTCGACCGCGAGTTTGCCGTCAATACCATTTGGAAGCCTCATCACGATTTTTATCAGTTTGCCGCACGCAGTATGGATGTATATATTACCAAACTGAGAAAATTGTTGAAAGACGATGACCGTGTAGAAATAATGAATATTCACGGAAAAGGTTACAAACTGATTGCTCCGGTAGAACCCAAATCGTGAACCGGTTCATTAAACTGATATTTCTGACGGCAATGATAATGCCGGTTATTCCCCGCCTTGGGCAGATTGCGTCTGCCCAAGGCGGGAATATTTTAGATTTGTATTTTCAAGCTGTCGAACGGAATCAATTGGATTCTGCCGAATTTTATCTGAAAGCCGTTTTGAAAAATGATCCGGCAGGACGGTTGAATCCTCTTTTGCTGAATAATCTCGGTACCATTCAGCGGCGTTTGGGAAAACGCGACGAAGCGTTGATTTCTTATTCGGCTGCCTTGGGACAGCATCCTAAAAACACTGTTTTTCTCGAAAATCGAGCGTCGTTGTTCGCCGAAATGGGAAAGGCTGAAAACGCAATATTGGATTATTCCGTCTTTCTCGAAGTAAAGCCCGATGATCAGGAAGCCTTGTATCAGCGAGGATTATTGTATTTGCAACTGAAAAATTCCGATAAAGCCGAAACCGATTTCAGACGAATGCTTGAACTGAATCCCGACGGATTGTATGCCCGTATCGGTTTTGCCTCTTTGGCCAAATTGAGAGGCGACTATCCGGAAGCTGAAAAAATCTACAACTATCTTTTGGACAAAGAACCCGAAAATGCCGCTATCTATGCCGGCCGCGCCGAATTATACCTTTTGATGGAGAAAGCCGGAAAAGCTTCTTCCGATGCGACTCAAGCCATCCGCTTATCGAAAATTGAAGATCCGTATCTGTACGTAATCAGGTATCGGGCTAAAATGATGCTGCATGATAAAAAGTCGGCGCTTGGGGATTTGGAAAAAGCGCGGGCTTTGGGATATAATAACTGAAATTCTTTTTATAGTACAAAATTTTATCAGGAATTCAAAGCCTCCACCACTAAATCCAAGCCAACCCCATTCGACCCCTGCAACAAAACAATATCATCCTTGTTGACTTCCGTCAATAAATATTGCGCGGCTAAAGCCGCATTTTCAAAGTGTTTCCCATTCTTTTTACAGGCTTCTTCCCCAATTAATCGGGCGTGTTTGCCGACGGTAATCAACAATTCCGGCTCGTTCATGCCGGCCATTATTTTTCCAATGTGCCGGTGCGCTTCCTCGCTGTATGCACCCAATTCCAGCATCTCTCCAATAACGGCGATTGTCCTTTTTCCTTGTCCGGCTAATTCGGAAAGTGTTTGTAAAGACGATTGAATGCTGTCGGGCGCTGCGTTGTAGGTATTGTCCAAAAGCAATGCCCCGGTTTTCGAGCGGATAAAAGAGCCGCGCCGGTCGGGCGTACTGAAAGTAGCGAGCCGCTCAATGATATCTTCTTGACGGATACCCATTTCGGTAGCTACGGCATAAGCGATTGCGGCATTGTATGCCTGGTGTTTGCCGGCGCTGTTTTCCATCTCAATCTGTAATCCGTTCAGTTTGAAGCTTGGATTTGCTTTTTCGTTCAAATAAATAGCTGAAATATGAATATCCGCTTGGGGATTTGTTCCAAAAGAAATCACTTCACATTTAGATTGAGACAGGGTTTTAATATAATCGTAAAAATCATCGTCATGATTGAGAATCAGAATGGCTTCCGAATCCATGCCTTCCAGAATTTCCGCTTTGGCTTTGGCAATGTTTTCCCGTGAACCTAAATTCTCGATGTGCGACATGCCGATATTGGTAATTATGGAGATATTGGGACGGGCAATTCGCGATAAATAATTGATTTGATTGAGGTTTCTCATTCCAAATTCCACCACGGAACATTGGTGATGTTTGTCCAGGTTCATTAATTCGGTGGGAAGGCCTATTTCGTTGTTGTAATTTTTCCGGCTTTTGTGCGTTTCGAATTTGGTTTCGAGCACATGAGCAATCAATTCTTTGGTACTTGTTTTGCCGACGCTTCCGGTAACCGCAATTACCGGGATATTCAGTCTCCCGCGCCAAATCCGCGCCAAATCGCCCAAAGCCGTAACGGAAGATGGAACAATGAATTGAGGAATACGAACGTTCTCTACTTCATATTCTACAACGGCAGCGATTGCGCCCCGGCTTTCGGCTTCTTTTATAAAATCGTGTCCGTCCACGCGTTGTCCTTTCAAAGCGACGAACAAGGTACCTTCTTTTGCTTCACGCGAGTTTTGGGTGACGGAATGTACATATTCCCCGGCGGGAACTCGCTTGTTACTCCTGCCGCCGACGGCTACCAATGCTTCAAATAATGGGATTGTTATCATTTTGTATTGTATTACAATTTCGGTTTTACCAAAACTTTGTCTATTCTCGCACCATCCATATCGACGATTTCAAAATCAAAGTGATACCATGAGAATTTTTCTCCTTCTTTCGGCACATGTTCTAAAATGTTTAATATCAATCCGCTCAATGTGTTGTAGTCATGTTCGGCATACCATTCTTCCAAATCGAAATATTCGAGGAAATTGTAAAACGAGTATTGCCCGTCCACTAAGATGCTGCCGTCGTCGCGCACGATAAAGGAGCTTTCTTCTCCTTCTTCGGCGACTTCGCCGACCAAGGCTTCCATAATGTCGGTCAAGGTGACGATTCCTTCCACTTCGCCGAATTCATCCGTTACGAATCCATATTTGACATGGGCTTTTTTGAATTGTTCCAAAGCGCCGTAAACACTCTTGTTGTTGGGTAAATATTGAACAGGCTGCATGATTTTTTCCATGGAAAAATCGGGTGTATCAATGCGTCCGAATAAGTCTTTCAAATAAACTACGCCCGAAATTTCTTCCTCCTTTCCCGATGCAATGGGATACAAGTTATGCATGTCCTGCATGACCGTTTCCCGAATTTTATCCTTGCTGTCGGAAATATTCAGCCATATCAAATCGTTGCGATGCGTCATGATGGAGTCCACATCGCGGTCGCCGAGGCTGAAAACCCGTTCTACGATGTCATGTTCCACTTCCTGCACTTCGCCGGCATCCAGACCTTCTTTTACGAGGGATTTGATTTCTTCTTCGGTCACTTTGCTTTCATCGTCTGTTATGCCGAATATTTTTAAGAATACAGCCGTACTTTTTGACAACAGCCAGACAACCGGACTCATTATCCGGGATAACCAAAGCATCGGTCTCGCCACGATTTTTGCTATGCGTTCGGCCATGCTGAGTCCCAAACGCTTGGGGATTAATTCACCGAATACGATGGTCAGATAGGTTACAACAAACACGATGGAAAAAGTGGCTATGGCCGGGGCGTATGGGGCTAAAATATCGATAGGTTCGATTATTTTTGAAAGGTCGCGGGCAAACGCTTCCCCGGAATACAAACCGGTCAGGATACCCACCAACGTAATTCCGATTTGAATGATGGAAAGAAATTTGTCAGGCTCATTGGAAAGATTCAAAGCTGTTTTTGCAGCTTTACTGCCTTTTTTCATTTCTGTTTCCAATCGCGACTTACGCGCCGAAACCAATGCAATTTCAGACATGGAAAAAATTCCATTCAGTAAGATAAGCGATGCTATAATAATAAACTCCATACTTGTTGTCTCATTTAAGTTAATTTTCCGACGGCTGTTATGATTTTTATAATTATTCGTAAAAAGATAGGGCAAAGATACAATTTTTTTATATACTTTTGTAGTTTTATATTTAATCGAAAAAATGATGTTATTATCTTATATCACATGGAATGCCGATCCTACGGCGTTTACCATTCCATTTTGGGGGAGAGAAATCCGTTGGTATGCCTTTGCTTTTGTCATTGGTTTTGCTTTGGGTTTATGGATAGTCAAAAAAATCTGGAAAAATGAAAATTTGAATCAGGACTGGTATGATAGTCTTTTTTTGTATGTAGTTATTGCAACGGTTGTTGGCGCTCGCCTCGGACATGTTTTGTTTTATAATCCGGGCTATTATTTTTCACATCCCTTTGAGATTCTCAAAACTTGGGAAGGCGGTCTTGCCAGTCACGGCGGTACGCTTGGAATCATTATTGCCGTCTGGATTTATTCGAAAAAGGTCACGCACAAAAGCATGTTGTGGACTTTCGACCGTTTGGTAGTTCCTGTCGGGTTTGTGGCCGCTTTGATTCGTCTCGGCAACCTCATGAATCATGAGATTTACGGTCACGAAACTACAGTTCCCTGGGCTTTTCGCTTCATCGAAAATTTGCCTGCCCGGTCGCACAGATACGCGGCTATATATTCCCCGCCTTCGCATCCCACGCAGATTTACGAAGCGTTTTTTTACATGCTTACCGGTTTCATCTGTTTGTGGATGTATTGGAAAAGAAAAGATTATAAATACGAAGGATTGATATTCGGCATATTCTTGATCGGCATTTTCCTGTCGCGTTTTTTTGTCGAATTTCTGAAAAACAGTCAGGAAGACTTTGAAAACGGTATGTTCCTGAATATGGGACAATTGTTGAGCATTCCTTTCATTCTTGCCGGAATTTGGCTGGTATGGAGGGGTTTAAAAATAAAACATGGTTTTACAAAATGACCATCCGGAATATATTTTGGATTGCTTGTTAAAAGAAAGAGGTTTGACGTTAAGTCTTGCCGAAAGTTGTACAGGCGGTAAATTAGCAAGTTTGTTTACCGCTATCCCCGGTTGCTCCCAATATTTCAAGGGCGGTGTTATTTCTTATTCCAATGAAGCCAAAGAAAAAATCCTTGGTGTAGATTTTGATGATATTAAAGAATATGGTGCTGTTAGCCAAACCGTTGTTGAACAAATGGTTTCATGCGCGCGCGAGATCTTCAATTCTGATTGTGCGATAGCTACTTCCGGTATTGCCGGCCCCGGTGGCGGCACGCCCGAAAAACCGGTTGGTACGGTTTGGATTGCTGTTTCTTATAAAGAGCGGTTAATTGCTCGGGAATTTCTTTTTTCCAACAATCGGGAGCATAATATTCTGAGGGCATGTGATAATGGTATTAGAATGTTGTTGGATGTGATTGGTTAGTGTTTTTAATAAAAATTAAGTATCTTATCAAAACTTTGTAAGGTATAGTTTGTTATATGATGAATTATAAAAAAAAATAACGAATTATGCTTAGAAATCGAAAAGATTTATTGACAACAAAAATTTTAGACAGTATTCCTAAAAATATCAAGCCGATTGAATATTTGATAAAGATACTTGAGATTAGTAAAGAATCCGCTTACCGCAGGTTAAGGGGGGAAATTCCCTTTACGTTCGGCGAAATGTCCAAATTATCCTTGGACTTGGATTTTTCAATGGATGAACTAATTGCAAAACCCGGTGAATCTCGGGTATTGGTTAATATGCAAACCGAGCCGGATGACAATCTTTCGGCTGCGTATTTGCATAGATTTGAACAGTATTACAAATTTTTGCTTCATTTGGGAAATTATCCGGGTGTGGAAGCGATTCTGACATTGAACCGCATTCCCATGGTTGCTTCCATTTATTTCAAATGGTTATTTAAGTTTTTCTATTTCAAATGGTTACGGCAAAACCAAGAAGCTTCTTTAAAGTTGAATTATTCGGACGTTACCATACCGGAAGAAATTGAAGATTTGAGGAAAAAAATAAAATTCAACACGGTCAATTGTATGAATAAAATTACTTTGATTCTTGATTCGAATTTCTTCTCCTCGCTGGTTAGTGAAATTCAATATTACCACAAAAGAAGACTGATTAATGATGAAGATTTTGAAAATCTGAAAAACGATGTTCTCGGTTTTATTGATTTGCTGGAAAATTCTGCGCAAAGCGGTATCTTTGGTCAACAGGCAAAGATGAATATTTATTTGTCTTCCATGAATATCGAAACGGGTACTGTTTATACTAAATACAACGGTAACGAGACTTCATTGGTCTATGCTTTTTCAATCAATCCGATAAGTATCACCCATCCGGAGATATGCGAAAGGCATAAAAAATGGATTAATTCCGTGAAAAAATATTCCACGCTGATTACCAGATCGAATGAAATGCTTCAATCGGAATATTTTGATAAGCAGCGAGAATATGTTAATTCACCGGATAACAATAGCTTTATTCCGATGTATTAATTATTGAGGTGTTTTTAGTTAATCCTTTGCGACAGCCTCTTTTTTAACAATACATCGCCAACAAAGGCGTATCCGTATGAAACAACATTTTTCGGGCAACGCCCGGACTGAAAATCCGGGCAAAAATACTTCGCTTGTAAGTAGTCAGGGAAATGATGTCAATGGCTTCATCGCATACAAAATTTTCTATGTTCAATACCAGATCATCCGCATTGATAACTCTGTAATTGATTGGAATATCGGGGTATTGTTTCTGAAAATAATCTTTAATTCCGGCTAATTTTATTTCGTTCCAAACATTGGGTTGATGCGTGAGATGGAAAAGATAATATTCTATCGGGTAAGATTTCAGCAGTTTGAATAAATTGTCGAATGCAACTAAATCCTGTGGTCCGAAACTGGTGCCGAAGGCGACCTTTTTCACTTGCGATAGATTCCGGAAAGGTGTATTTTCGGGTATGGCCAGCATGGGAACTTTCACGTTCTCAATGACTTCTGCGGTAACACTCCCGATTAAATCGACATCTTTCCGGTTTTTGCCGCGGGTTCCCATAATCACCATTTCCGGTTTGGTCTTATTGCAGTAATTTACAATTTCCTCTTCGGGAAGACCATTTCTCAGGAAACAATGATAGGGAACATCGGGCCATTGGTTGTTGCTGATTTTTTCTTTGACCAAAGCGGCAAATTTATCCAAGTCTTCCGTTGCTTTCTTTCGTATCTGCACAAATTCTTCCTCCTTGATCTGGGAATGTTCCCCAAAAACAAGGGGAACAGGGAATTGGAAAGTGTAAAATGCATGCAAAATATCAACCTGCGCACCAATATCGTGCGCGTAATTGAATCCCAATTCACATGCATAAAGTGAATATTCCGAAAAATCAACCGGAATCAGAATATTTTTGGTATAATTTTCTTCCACTTAGACATTGGTCGTAACCGAAGTTACTTTATGGCTGCTTTCTCCTAATATAATCAATGCTTTATCTAAAATTGTAGAATCGTCCAGAATAACTATACCTCCATCAGGTCCGGGTTCTATATGAATACCGCCTTTACTCCCGGCGCTTTGGTTTACTCCGCCAAAATAATTTCTTACGGTTTCCACCGTTAAACTTAACTCTGCGGCAATTTGGCGGATACTGCCGTCAGGAAGATTGTCCTTGATTCGACGAAGTTCATTAAATGTTACTGTCTTCATGTATATAATCGTTTAATGTTAAAAAGTGGCTACTAATGTACTGAAAAAATGAATACCATCCAACTATTTTTTGCAAATAAATTGAGGGTATATTTTATTATTTCTACAACAAAAATTTAACTAATTGATTACTAAATAGTAATAAAAATGTTAAATGTGCAATAAATGCGCTGCAAAGAAAATTAGATTTCCAGGGAGAAAAGAGAAGCTCCGTACTGTTTTTTTCAATTTTCAACCATTTGCAGCGGCTGAATCGGTAAAGCCGATAGACTAAATACCCTGTCAAAGAACCTACGAGCGCGCCGGCCACGACATCCGAAATAAAATGTACGCCGAGATAAACCCGCGAATAAATATTCAACAAGGCAAAAAGGAAAATCATAATGGTGAATCGTCTGTTCCGGAAAACCAATGAGGTGAAAACCGAAAATCCGAAAGCATTGGATGCGTGACTTGACATAAAGCCATACAATCCACCGGTATATCCAAACACAGTTTTCACTTGCGCTTGAAAATCAGGATGATGTGTAGGCCGGAAGCGGTGAAAAACCGGTTTGAAAAAACCGGAAGCAATCTGGTCGCAAAGCAGAACGACCAGCGTGATTGCCAAAAGAATGCAAATAATTTCTTTCAGGTTTTTCTTATAAATGAAAATGAACAGAAAACACAGATAAAAAAGCAACCAGGTCCATTTGTAAGAATAAAGATAGAAGAAACTGTCTAAAAATGCCGACTCGCTTCCGTTGAGTTGGAAGAAAAGCGATTTTTCAAATTGAAGTTCGTTTTCAAGCATGATAGTCTGTAAATAGCTTGCAAAGGTATATGAAATTATCTAATCATACAAAATTTACAGGGGAAAGATACAGCAAATTTTGTCAGTTATAAAAATATCATATCTTTGCCTTGCCGGTCAGAAGCAGACCGATATAAATAATTAAATTACAAACTAAAACTTATTTGCCATGAAAGAATTTTTGCAAGAAGAGAAGTACATGAATTGAAAACAAATACCGACAGATGGTTGTATTTGAGAAATTATATGAATCGGAAAGATTCAATAAGTTGAGCTACCAACTAACAACCCACTATCGTTAATGTTTTATCGTTAATCTTCTCCGTTTTGAGATAGATTTTGCTATCCCAATCCATATCGACTCGGCGGTCAAAGATGACCAACCAACCCTCCTTGACCTTCATACACCACGCACAAATCTATCCGCCTGTAACCGACCGGGTATAATCTTTTTTCAATAATTGTTCCACCGGCGGGAAAGCGGCAGGGAATAGCCGCAGGTCAGGCCCGCCGAATAGCTGAGAAATCCCAGGGGTTCACCCCCTTTGGGAAACAAACGGACGTCATAAGTGCCCACCGCGCCGTAAATGCCGGTGAAAAATCCCGTCAGGGCTTGCGGGCGATCGCCCCACCAGTAGCGGTTTTCTATCCAGAGCATCTGGATGCGGTGGCTCCAATAGTTGGGAGAGCCGGTATCTCACCAGCTCCACGCGCCCTGAATCAGCAGGGACTGCCGGTTAAAGGCAAGCTCTATTGAGAGGTTGGGAAGCAAAGCGGCATCATACAGCAGGTTGTGACCCGCCGGGCCAACGGGCGAAGCGGCGCCGGTAATCAATATGCTGTCGATGTGGTTATAGACTTCCGACATGTTCAGCAGGAAATCCAGCGCTTCGAAGGCGGACCGGTTGGTTTTGAAGTCGCGCTTCAGCTGCTCGCTGTCGGTTTCGAATAAAAAAATCTTGGAGCCGAAGACAGGGTCGGTATCCTGCGAAAATGCGTTAACAGAGAAAAAAAAGAAAAAACTTAGTGAAATTATTCCGAAATTTTTTGTAACTTACGCGTTTTTAAAAAGATAGCAGCGAGTGACCTCAGTGGTGTGTGCTGATGATTTTTTTTACATCACCAAATCTTTTAACCAAAAAATTGTTAAAAGATTCGTCGGATTTTATTATAAATTCCATGCCGCTATTTTCCAAACTCATAATCGTGTATGTCAAATTGTTTGTCAAAATCGCTACAGATATAAGTATTATTTTTAAATAGAAATACGAAATGAATAATTATTTAAACAATAAATGAGTATTTTATTAAGCTTCTCAAATTCATAAGGGGTTAATGACCGATTATCCGGGAAAATGCACAATTATCAGACTTTTTCATGGTAAATATTTTATAGAATGTACAAAAAAAACAGGTTAAGCTGTTTTTGTACATATTTGACAAGCAAATCAGTGTGTTTGCAGCAAATATTGCATGGATACTGAAAAACGTAAACACAAATGAAATTTTTATTCGTTATTTGAGAGTTGGGAAAGTTTATATCCGGGACGCATGATTTTTTCAAAACTATTTCCAACTTCATTTGTTTTATCGTAACAAACAAAAAAAACAGTAACAAAATTAATCTGTAAAAATAGAAGTTATGAAAATAAATTATTTCGGAAAAATGAGTGACACAATGCGTCTTTGGGTAATTCCGGTGATCTTAGGTTTTTCCCTTATCCTTTCAGGACTTGGAATCATTTTTATACTTGACATGAGAGCGCTTGCTGCAATAATAAGTGGTTTTATGTTCTTATCGGGATTGTTGGGAGTCAGTTATGTTTATGCTAATAGAGGACGATTTGACGGGTGGGGCTTTTATTTCACACTGGCTATCTTCGATTTCGTATTAGGCGTTTTATTGATAGTAACTCCGGAAATTAAAATGACAACTATATCTATACTGCTTTCTCTTTGGATATTATTCCAGGGACTTGGTAAAATCATATATTCTTTGGATATTCAGAAACTCGGAATCAAAAATTGGGATTCGGACTTGGCAACCGGTGTATTGTTCGTTGCGTATGGAGCAATAAGTATCTTCCTGCTGTCATTATCTCCGGCATTCGTTTTACTGACTACGGCGCTTGTCCTTTCTTTCGCAGGTTTTTTCCAAATCTCCCTGTCTTTGAGACGTCAAGCAGAATATGGGAGTGATGCCCGTGACGTAAAAGTTGAACCGGTAAAAGTTTGCGTAAACACAGAAAATTAATAAATAAAAATTGCTACCTTTGTCCAAAACAAAAAACTCATGACACAAATAACCTTGGACAATTTGAGGACCGACAATTCATTCTTTTTGATTGCCGGTCCTTGTATTATTGAAAACGAATGGATGGCGATGGACATTGCCGGAAAAATTGTTGAGATTACCCAAAAACTGAATATCCCTTATGTATTTAAGGGTTCTTATAAAAAAGCGAATCGCTCGAAAGTCGATTCGTTTACCGGCATAGGGGACGAAAAAGCATTGAAGATTTTGAAAAAAGTGAGGGACACGTTTCAGGTTCCCGTGCTCACCGATATTCACGAAACAACAGACGCTGCGATGGCCGCCGGATTTGTGGATGTGTTGCAGATTCCTGCTTTCCTTTGCCGTCAGACCGATTTGTTGGTAGCCGCAGCCAAAACCGGCTTGATCGTGAACGTGAAAAAAGGACAATTTTTATCTCCTGCCGCCATGCAATTTGCCGTTCAAAAAATAATAGACAGCGGAAATGACCAAGTAATATTGACCGAACGAGGTACGACTTTCGGATATACGGATTTAGTGGTTGATTTTCGCGGAATCCCCGAAATGCAACGCTTCGGTTATCCGGTGGTGATGGACGTCACCCATTCCCTGCAACAGCCGAATCAAGCCGGCGGCGTCAGCGGAGGGCTGCCCCAATTGATTGGAACCATTGCAAAAGCCGCCGTAGCCGTCGGGGTGGACGGACTGTTCATCGAAACACATCCCGAACCGGCAAAAGCCTTGTCGGACGGAGCGAATATGTTGAGATTGGATTTGTTACAATCTTTATTGGAGAAATTGATTCGAATCAGGGAAGCTATCGTTTGAGCAAAGTCTCAATATCGTTCATCGTAATTCTGAATGCTTTATCAATGTCGAGACTATCCTGAATAGCCCTACAGGCATGAAGAACTGTTGCGTGATCTCTTTTTCCAACTAAACTCCCGATACGAGAATAGGAATAATCCGTATATTTTTTCGATAAAAACATGGTCACTTGCCGTGCCTGAACGATTTCTCTTTTGCGGGATTTGGAATGAATTTCATTCAAATCAATCTTGAAGTAATTGCTTACCACGCCTTGGATTTTCTCTACCGTAATCTGTTTTTTTTCAATCTTAACGGCTTTGTTCACAACGCGTTTCGCCAATTCCAAATCGACTTCGCGGTTGCAAACCAGCGAATGTGCCACCAAGGAGGTAATAATTCCTTCCAAATCACGGATATGTTCAGTCACATTTTCGGCAATATAATCAACAATATCTTCCGATATTTTCAGGCCATCCTGCTTGATTTTATTCCGGAGGATTTTTTTTCTTAATTCCAAATCGGGTTTAAACAACTCAGTTGTAGCGCCCCATTTGAAACGGCTGATGAGCCGTTCTTCAATACCTTGCAAATCGGTAGGCGCCTTGTCGGCAGTCAGGATAATCTGTTTCCCAAGCAGATGCAAATGATTGAAAATATGGAAATACGCATTCTGGGTTTTTTCCTTGCCTGCCAACTCCTGAATGTCGTCCACGATCAGAATATCGACTCCCTGATAGAAATTGATAAAATCGTTGGAAACATTATTTCTCGAAGCGTCAGTGAACTGAACCTGAAACAGATGGGATGAAATATACATCACTTTCTTTTCGGGGAAACGTTCGGCCATCCGGTTGCCGATAGCATGACAAAGATGGGTTTTCCCTACTCCGGGACATCCGTGAATGAAAAGCGGGTTAAACGTTTTTCCCGGATTTTCGCAGATACTTTCTCCTACTCTCCGTGCAAGCAAATTGCTGTCTCCTTCAAAAAAATTGCGGAAGGTAAGGCGCGGATTCAAATTGGGATTCCACTCGGCTACGGGTACCAGCCCATTGGGAGACTTGTTCAGCTGAGTTGCGGTCTTTTTCACTTCACCGACCGGAGAAGGCCTTTCGCTTTGTAATATGGTACCGCCTCCTTTTTCGTTGGATTGATCCACTATAATCCGATAGTAAAGAACCAGATGTTTTCCGGCTACTCTTGATAAACTCGCGTAAATTAAGTCTGCGTAATGTTCTTCCAAATATTCGTAAAAGAAATGACTTGGAACCTGAACCGTGAAATCATTGTCCTGATACTTAATCGGAATAATGGGAACAAACCATGTATGAAAGGCCTTATCGCTGACGTTGTCTTTGATAATTTCCATGCAATTATTCCAAATATTTTTGTAAGATTCCACTTTTTGTCAGTTTTTTTTATAATTTAATAATTTAATTTCAAAGGTGTGCGCACACTATTTTTGTCGAAATTGTATGCAAATTTTAGAAAAAAAAAGGAAATAAAAAAATGCTTTTTTTCTTGCTTTTTTCAATTTAACTTTTATCGCTTGTTTCTCAGCAGGTTAAACAAATTCCATCACGCATTTAAGTAAATCATTGATTCGTAATTTATTAAACAAATAAAATCCAACTCATTCTTGTGCAAAAACAAAATTTTTTATCGCTTAATTTGTTTATATGATAAGTGTTTTGCATTCACTCTTGTCATATTTTTTCATACTTTTGTTGTTTAGACAAAATCTAAATAGCAGCTTTTTTTAACACAAATTCAGAATAGGGAAAAATGCACATACCGTTTCGGATTCTGTTTCAAATCCAACAGCAATTGAGAAGCATTTATGGCCGTCGAATCCAAATGGTTGTATAAAGACCGGTCATTCAAAAGCAATCCCAATGAATTATCCTTATTGTTCAATTGCTTCGATAACTGGTCGATATTACCCAAAGCGCTGTTGACCTTATTCATGGTTAAATCCAAATCCAATTGTTTGACTTTGCCGCTGAAAACGGCCAAATCGGAAGTGGTTTGCGTCAGGTTCGACAACATCGGGCGAACATCTCTTGAAAGAATTTGATTGAGCTGTTGCGCAGATTTTTCCAACGAGGCGGTCGATGCTGAAATATGTTCCAGAGACTGCCCGAGCGCAGGATGATTCACAAGCGTTTGTATGCCTTGCAAGATACTGTCCAAACGGGGAAGAATGTTTTCAATCTGCGGAATAAACGTTTCGGAAATCTTATCCATCAGCCCCGGCGCCGAAATACCTTCGAGGGTGTCGCCGATTGCACAATACGTACCGACATATTTGTTGAGGCGCAAATCCAAGTAAGCGCCGGAAGTCAACCCGGATTTCAATTCAAAATAGCTTCCGGTTTCAACCTTCATTTGCTTGTCCAGATTGACTTGCACCGTGATAAAATCTTTTTTATCGAACCGGAAATCAATGGCATTCACCACGCCGACTTTGAATCCATCGACATAGATGGGGCTTGATTGTTGCAATTCATTGACTTTCGGCATTCGGATATAATAATGATTGCTCGGCTTGAATACATTAATCCCTTTCAGGTAATTAACACTTATATAAAGGATTACTAAGCTAATTACTGTAATAAATCCGATGGCCGATTCTTTGGAAAAAATTTTTTTCATATTTATTTGTATCTATATAATAATTTAATTAGGCGATGCGGTATTTTTAGTTTTCCGGTCGAAATCCCTTTTGTATTCGGTAAAAGCGTTGCAAATGGAACGGGCCAGAATTTCCTGCCCTTCTTTACTGAGCATAAACTGTTCCGCTTCGGGATTGCTGATAAAGTCAAGTTCAACCAAGACTCTCGGCATGGTTGATTTTCGGAGAACCAAAAACTCAGCCTGTTTCACACCCAAATCCGTCCTGTGAGCGGTTTCTACCAACTGTTTTTGAACCATGGTTGCAAAACTTACACTTTGTTCCACAAATTTATTTTGCATAAATTCAAAAATGATGTACGATTCCGACGAATTGGGGTCAAAGCCCTCGTATTTTTGTTGGTAATTGTCTTCCAACAGGATAACCGAATTTTCCCTTTTCGCCACTTCCAGATTTTCCTCGCTCCTTGAAAGTCCGAATGTATAAACTTCACTGCCATTGAGTTGGGAATTTTTAGCGACAGCATTGGCATGAATGGAAATAAACAAGTTGGCATTCGCTTTATTCGCTATATCGGCGCGTTCATCCAAACCGACGGCAACATCCCGGGTTCTCGTCATGATGATTTTCACATCCGGATGTTCCTCGGAAATATATTGTTTCAACAGTTTGCTTACAGCCAGGTTGATATTTTTTTCTTTTTCCCATTTTCCGATGGCGCCGGTAGCTTTTCCACCATGACCGGGATCGATAACCAGCACAAAAAGAGTATTGTTTGTATCGGCTTGCAGCGGAAATACAAAAAAGAAAATAGCCAAAAACAATATGGAACAACATTTGTTCAAAGCGTTATTTTTTAAAATTCTGAGGACAAAATTACATTAATTATTTTGAATATTCACAAATTGGAAAGGAGGAAAATAAAATAAGTTTTCCTCCTATCCGATTTGTTTTGTAAAAATTAGGGAAAGTCTTTACGGATTAATCCAGCAATGATGCTACTTTAGCCCGTAGTTCTTCGCCGCGCAAATTTTTGGCGATGATGCGGTTGTTTTCATCCAGCAGGATCGTATGCGGGATGGAGTTCACTTCGTACAGTCTTGCCGGAGCGGCTTGCCAGAATTTCAGGTCGGAGCCGTGCTTCCAGACTAATCCATCATCTTTGATGGCTTTTAACCATGCTTCTTTGGCATTGGGCTGGTCAAGCGATACGCCGAAAATTTCCAGTCCTTTCGGGTGATATTCCCCATAGAGTTTCACCACGTTGGGGTTTTCTCTTCTACAGGGACCGCACCAGGACGCCCAGAAATCAATCAACTTCAATTTCCCTTTTATCCCGTACAAGGAGATAGTTCCACCTTCCGGAGTAGGAAGCGTGAAATCGGGAGCGACCTGTCCAACCTGAACAGCTTCTAATCGCCGGATATAATTTTTTATCTTTTCCCCAAAGGTGGTTGCTTTCGCATTGTCCCCCAGTTTAGCGTATTTTCCCTTTGCCTCCTCTAAAGCGAATCTGGTTATTTGTGCTGCAAAATACTGTGCTGCCACGTAGGTGTCGGAATTAGCGGCAATGATCGCTTCCTTCTTGTCCGTGATTATTTTTTCAGCAGCATTGTGCTCTTCGAGGATGGCATTCATTGTTACCGTATCACCGGCTGTTCGCGCTTTGCCGAATTTTTCGGCCCGGGGAGCGTCTTCTTTCTGGAATGCCTGGTCTATCGCACTAAGCTGACCGGCAATTTTTTGGGATGGGCCTCCTCCTTCAACATTGCTTTCTTTTCCGTAAGTCACCGTAAAAGTACCTTCTTCGAGGAAAATGGGGAGGGGTCTCTTTCTTACTCCTTCCACGCTAATCGTAGCGTAGGTAGTACCTTCGACGGAACCGGTAAAGGTGAATGTACCGTTAGCGGCAATTAACGAAGTTGCAATGGTGTCGCTTATTCCGGCATCCGGCGAAACGACGAGGAATATTTTAACTCCGGTGGTGTCTTCAACTGTCCCCTTCACTGTGTAAGTTTGTTTTCCACTTACATTAAAACCGGCAAGCAGGATGCCTGCCAGTGTGAGAATAAATAAATGTTTCATGTTTTTAATTTTTATTTAATATTTGTAATCCATTCCTACAACACGTCCTACGACGTTTTTGTAAATATTGTCTATCTGTTCTACTTCGCCTGACTGGTTCAAAAGAATCCGGTACACGCTACCGTTTTTACCGGATTTTCCTTTTTCGCTGGATGCTGCATAAAGGCGGTAATTAAAAGATGTTGCGGTACTTTCAAAAGAGTTTTGAATGTATAGTTTATCCACTTGGCTATTGGGGATAATTGTATTTACATCCAATATTTCTCGATTGATTCCATATTCCACATCGTAGCGGTAGATTTTACTGTCATGGCTATAGTATATGTAAGGATTGCTCTTACTGATGACATAAGAACTTGCCTCACCAATGGTTGCACCTGCATCAGAACCGGCGCTCGTAATCGGAGTTTTCCAATAAGAAACATATCGCCGGATAAAATTCTCATAAACGACTTCCTTGGCAAAATAGCTTCCGGCTAAGAATTTTAACCGATATAATTTTGAATGATCATTCGGGTCTCTCATGATGCAATATGCGGCGATTGGGGAAGGATAAGAACCAATAAAGAGCATCTCTAAACCTACATTATCGGGATCAAAGGCCGTAATAGCATCCGGATCGGTGTTGTTATTGATACTTTCTAATTGTTTGTCCAGAGGCGCTATTACGGTTCCGGTCGCATGTGTAGTAGCCCTTAAGAAACGATAGTTTTTGTTATCGTAAAAAATGGCTTGATCACTGGATATGATAGCCTGATTAGACATATAGTAATCGCCATCAAATTCAGGATTGAACCGGGCTTGCTGACTTTCGTATGCAGCCTGAACCAATTCCCGTCCATACAGTCGTCCATTGTTAAGAAGAAAGTCCCAGCGAGTATAGTAGGTGTTTACCATCATTAGCCAGTATTCCTCCGGTTTAATCACGTTGGGTGTCAGGTAGAAATAATCCTTGTATTTCCTTCCATTTTCAAAAGTAAGGCTGGAGACCACAGAACCTCCGGTTGCATCCTTACAAAGAATGTAGATTTGTCTGACCCAAGTGGCGGTTGGCGCGTAACTGTACTTGATTGACACAGGGTTGGTTCCTGCGTGTGCCCCGTTATTGAATTCTTCATATACATCTTGAGAGAACTCCAGTGACGCACTTAAAAATCCGACATTCGCTACGCCATCCACATCACTTAACACCAACAATCCTTGCGATATTACTCCGACAACGGTAAGTTCAAATTCAAACGCTATAAAAAGGCCTGTCTCTTTATCGGTAACGACAAGGAAAGTGGTGTATGTTCCCGGATTTTGATCAACAATCCATTCACAATTTCTTTTGTAGGATAGCGTATCGCTTGAATCTCCTTCATAGTTCCACCAGCAGAATTCCAAATTGGATTCATCTTTTGCAAAAGTTTGAGTAATTTCGGGAACCAGAGTTAGTACATCGCCTACGCCAATAGTAAAACTGCCGGGAGTGGTGCCATTAGTGCCACCGTATTCAACTATCCGTCCATCTACTGCAGTAAGGTGACTCACTGTGACCTCGTTTATCTCATGTCGCTCGTATGTCCCTTTTTCTTCCATACACCCGGTCAGGTAAAAAAGGAAAAAGGATATTAACGAAAATACTGTTATTTTTTTCATTGTTTAAATATTTTTCTAAATTTTACCACCAGGGAATTATGCGTTTCCCGTTTTCATCATATACCTCGTTGTTGCTAAAATAAGTATTCATGTACAATCCGTAGGCTTCCCATTTATATTTTTCTCTATCCCAGATATCCGGTAGTTCCGACAGGTTCAACTCTCGAAGTATCAACTGATGTTTTGTTTTGCTGTATTCGCTAAAATAGTTGACATATTCGGTATCCCAAATAGCAGGTTTTGACAGGATATTGGAAAAGCGGATATCTGCCGCCTGTTTTTGCCAAACTCCATTGCCAAATTCATCATTTTCAACGATTTCAATTCGAAGTCGAACCGGTTTAAAATCCAATTCCGGATCCTCATGGAGCAAATAAACTGTAAATTCGTCCTTAAACTTTCCGGCATGGATTGTATATTCGGATTCGAGAGGTCTGTAATGTTTGTTCGCAACGGCAGTCGTGCTATCCGGTACCACTTTTACCTGAAAATGCCGGTCTTTGTCTGAGGCATAACCTGCAATCTCTACGGGCAGAGGAAGTTCAATCACCTTGGCGTCTCCGTATTTGACAAACGAGATAACCAAACTGTCCCGTTGTACATCCGGTAAGGCAAAATAAAGTGTGGGCTTGTCGGTTGTATAGTAGGTATATTTATTTTCCTCACATCCTTGCCAGAGCATCAGGCAAAGAAAGGCAATAAGCCATAGTTTGAATGTTTTCATATTGTTCCTTATTTATTAATTAGTCCATATTCATATTCGGCAGTCGGGAGATATTCAAGCAGCGAGAAGATGCGATCAATACTTACGCTCGTTCCTGCGTAGGGAATTGATTGATAATTTTTCCGTTTCATAAAGTAGAATAACTGTCCTTCTCCCACAAAACGCTTGCGGTACTCTTTGAATAATTCCTGCTCGTAATCATTTTTGTCTGCACTGAGATTGTATGATGCCGACAATCCGTAAGAGTTTCGTACCGTGTTTAGGCGTGCAAATTTATCTGCTTCCGTATCAGCTGTTTCGGAGTAGATCAGGCGTACCTCGGCGGAGGTTATCAAGGGCACTGTGGCGTAACTTGGCGGAATTGTCTGACGTGTAATTCGGAATTTCGCGAGAAATTCACTTGATGTTCCGGGATAATATTGAAAATAGTTGGCAATCCGAGAATCAACAGAACCGTAAATTGAGGTTTCGTAATAAGCCTGTTTTCGTTCTACCGGCACAACCAAGCATTGGTTTATCGGCACAACCGTACTAAAAAGACTGTCGGATATTTGCGGCAGTTTCTCCACAAAAATTGAGAATACATTGTTGGCTACAGCTGTATAACTGGTACTCAGATTAGCGCGTCCCGAGTTAACACATTCTCCGGCGAGGCGTTGAGCCTCTGCTCTGTTTCCGGCGTACAAGTTAATACGTGCCATCAAAGCCCTTACCGCCAAGTAATTCATCCTTTCCCGACGCAAATAGATAAATCCACCATCATTTATATAGGAATCTTGGCCTGCATTGACAGGACTTATTTCCGTCCATGTCGGAAAAAAGGGACTGATCGGGTCCACTTCGTACAACAGATCGGAAGCTTCCTGCAAATCCTTCAGGCAACGGTCAATGGTTTGTTGTACCGTCAGTTGTGGGAAAGGCGTTTTGACAAGCGCATCCACGTAAGGAATGGCTTTTGCATTTGGAGCCGCAGGGGCAAACAGACGTAACAGGTCAAAATGCAACATGGCTCGTAATCCCAGCGATTCTCCACGCATAATGTTGTAAGCCCGCGGCTCGGTAAAGAAACCGGTTTCATGTCCTTCCAAATGTTGCAATAAATTGTTTATGTTGGCAACTACATTGTAAGCGCTATGCCAAATGTCTCCGATGTATCGCTTTGTCTCCTGATCTTCGTAATCGTAAATAGAAGTCTTATAATAGGCAAAAGATTCTGAGGGAATCGCATAATATTGCGCCAATACATCCGTAAAACCCATTGTTAGATTTCTTCCGTACAAGGAGGTTTGCCCTAATTGAACATACAGTCCATACAGCGCTGAACGATATCCGGCTTCTTCTTTGAAAAGTTGTTCTTCGGTAATTTCAGCCTTGGGTACTATCGTCAACCACTCGTCACAGGAAAGGAACGAGAGAAACAGTATAAAATAGATATATTTTTTCATTTTTATCATTTGTTTAAAGATTAAAAAACGATCCGGAGAGAACCTCTCGCACTTCTGGCATAAGGATAATCTATCCCGCGTTCCTCTTTGACTGTAGAGATGCGGAAGATGTCGTTTACGGAGACGCTTAAGCGCAGCGATTGAATCCTCATGGATTTGATCCATGCTTTCGGGAAATCGTACGATAGATTTGCCGAAGCAAATTGGAAATAATTGTAATCATTGACAAAACGGGAAGTAGCCTCTGTTATCGTATTTTGAGCGATACCTTTAAAATAGGTTACATCTCCCGGTCTTTTCCATCGATCTTCCAATACCCGTACATCTGCATTATAGCGTATGTCCGCATTTTCCACACGGGTAACCAAGGACTGGTTGTAAGTCTGTCCTCCAAGGCGATAACGGCCGTAAGCCGTCAACTGGAATCCCTTCCATCCGGCATTGATACCGATATTTCCTTCCAAATCCGGTTCGTCAACACCAATGGGAACTTGATCCTTTGCATCCCATTCATCGGTCAATTTTCCGTCTATGGTCCGGTAAATCTCGTAACCGGTTGCAGGGTTGATTCCCAAGGACTGAACGCCCCAGATGGTCTTCGTAGATAAACCTTCGGCATACCGTACACGTGCCTGATTGGTTTTTGTGGTATCAACAGTAGCATTCCACGCCAGCAAACTGGTAGACAATTTTTGTAGTTTGTTTTTATTATGGATAGCAGCAAACGAGAGGCTCAGGTAAGCGTCTTTCTGTTTGATCAGGAAAGCTCGTAGCGAGAGTTCATAACCACGGTTCTGAATTTCTCCCAAGTTTTCGCGGTAGGAGGAAAATCCCAACGATGGCGGTAACATTACATCCGTCAACAACCCTTTGGTATCTTCGTTGTAGTAGTCAAGCGACAGGTTTACCCAACTCTTGAATAATTCCGCATCAAATCCGATATTGGCTTTTGCGACTTGTTGCCATTCGAGGTCTTTATTTCCGATTCCTTTCATGGAAGCGCCGCCCGTACTCCATCGGTAGCGCTGGTCCGTCCAATACTTGTACATGACGTAAGCCTGGTAAGGATTGAAAGACTGGCTACCGGTCAAGCCGTACGATCCGCGTATTTTAAGCAAGTTCAGGAAAGAAACGTCTTTCAAAAACGCTTCCTTATGCAGGTTCCATCCTATTCCTGCCGCCCAGAAAGGCGCCCAACGCTTGTCAGCGCCGAATTTACTTGAAGCATCGGTACGGAACGAGAAATCTGCTAAAAACCGGTTGGCGTAGGTATAGTTCACACTTCCGACAACCCCTATCATACGGGATTTATCATCATAAGCGGCTAATTTATCTGTTTCCGAATATTGAAGTGCGAAAGCGATGTAATCCAATCTGTCATCGGGGTAGCCTTCCAAAAACAGGCTATAACCATCCTCTGATTGTTCCTGAATGTTGACAACAGCATTTCCATTCAAATAGTGCTCACCGAAACGCTGATTATAAGAAAGTACGAGACTGCCGTCGTAACTCAATGCCCTGCCATCGGAGGCTTTGTATGTTCCTCTGCGATAACCGTTTTCGGAGTAAATAGCCCAATCGGCAAAATCCGTATGCGCAGCCGGTTTAAATACTGCTCCCTCATCGTCCCGTTGTGCTATTGAGAAGTTTGCTTTCAACCGGAAGGCGTCATTGATCCACCAATCCGCTGAAAAATTGTTGACCCATTGGTTGTATCTGGATTCATTTTTCATATTCAACTGTGTATTGTGAAGCGGGTTGAGAATAAGACCAAAATCTGTGGTTTCCAACCGGTAGGTGTAGTTACCTTTGTCATCATAAGGGGCATAATATGGATTTATCAAGGCGTACGTACTAAAGGAACCGTAGGGCGAATTTTTGGACAATACATCGCTGTAGGTAACTTCATCCCTCAGCACCAATTTGCTGTTGATGGTATATTGTACCATCAAATTCAATCCTTTGCGGGTACGTCCCGATTCTTTCATTACACCCGGAGCGTCATCCCAAGTGCCGTCTAATCTAAATCGCATAGCGCCTTCACCCCCTTCAACAGATAGAGTATGTTTGTTGGTCAGTGCATTTTGCAAGGGTTTGTTCAACCAATAGGCATCGTTTCCCTGTACAACCAATTTCATTTTAGCATTGTATGACATTTGCCGCGAAAAGATCGTCGAAGGGTTTAAATCATTGGGAAGATAGTCCACAGGCGCGTATAATCCGGCCGCTGATTCTGCCGCTAATTTCTGCCGTGCATCCATGATATTGTAATCCCGCAAATCAGGGAAAGTACCTCCCAAGTCAAGATTGTAAGTAATGTTAATCTTGCCGGCTTTGGGTACATTGGTTGTGATAACGACAACGCCGTTTCCTGCCCTTGAACCATAGATTGCGGTAGCTGCAGCGTCTTTCAACAAGGTAACGGATTCGACACGTTGCGGGTCGAGGTCAAACACTTTTTCTGCGGATACTTCAAATCCATCCAAAATAAATGTAGGCATATTGGGTGAGCCTCTGTAATCGTCCGTCGCGTTGGGCAAACTGGCGGTACCGCGCATTTCAAACTCAGGGAGTGAGTTCGGGTTGGATCCATTCTGAATATTCTCAATCATGCGGAAAGAGGGTTCAATGACGGACAAGGCGGAGAGAAGGTTTGTCGGGTTTACTTGCAGTATTTGTTCCGACTTAACGGTTTTCACCGAACCGGTGTAACTTTGCGCATCCCGGTTGAAATACCCCGTTACGACCACTTCATCCAATGTAGAAGCATCTTCTTCCAACACCACATCAATTGATTTTTGTCCTGTATATTTCACTTCTACCGGTTTCGTACCGACAAGAGAGAATCGCAGCACAATTTCCTTACCCTCCGAGACGACCAACGAAAATGTTCCATCCGCATTCGTCGCGGTTCCCAAATTTGTACCCTTCACTACCACAGAGACTCCGGGTAGCGGAATGGACTCCTTATCAACGACCTTTCCTCTGATAGAATCGCGTTCCGCAGCATGAGCGGACACAACACTTCCAAGCAGGAATGTCCCTGACAAGCCAATAAAAACTAACAGTTTACGTGGTAGAATACAAAAGTATTTTTCACACAGTGGTTTGTTTTTTTTCATACATTTTACTTTAAAATTATAATCTAAAATTTATTATTATGCTTAAAACCTAAAATGACACTTACTCCAGCTTAAGTACTAAATCGAAATTAGTTTATATTATTATTTTTGTATAATATTGTAAATGAGAATAATACAAAATGAATACTGTCAAATAAATTATATCACATGCTTATTATAAATTATTATCATTACCTGCTCCGTGCACTTTACATTTTTTTGATTTTTATAATATACATTATATAAAGTGATACAAAGGTTATCATAATTAGTGAAAATAACAAATAATTCTATAATAAATTATTATCAAAATTAAAAATTTCCTGTCAAAATTAAATCAATCCTCCTGTTTTTACATAACTATTACATTGAAACACATAATTTTATATAAATAATGCAGTTTGTTGGTTGTTAGGATTTTCATTAAGCCTTTTTTGTGATTGCCCGGCACATCGAACGCCACTATATGAAAGTTAAAGTACCTCGATTAATACACTTTAATTTTTAATCCTAATATTATTTTCTATCTTTGTGGCGTCAAAAATCAAAGAGATGATGATGCCGACAGATATTATAGATAAATATTATCCGAAAAACGATGATTTGCGTAAAATCCTGGTAAGTCATAGTTTTGCAGTTGCGGATAAAGCCTTGGCCATTGCACGACTTCATCCCGAAATGCAATTGGACAGTTTATTCATTTATGAAGCGGCCATTCTGCATGATATCGGTATTTTCAAAACGAATGCCCCCGAAATTTATTGTTTCGGAACGTTTCCGTATATTTGTCATGGATATTTGGGAAGTGATATTTTGAAAGCGGAAAACAGGCCCTCCCATGCCTTGGTTTGTGAAAGGCATACCGGCACCGGATTGAGCAAAGCATATATTATGGAGAATAATCTCCCGCTTCCGCAACGGGATATGGCTCCGGTGAGTTTGGAAGAACAAATTATCTGTTTTGCCGATAAATTCTTTTCCAAAACTCATCCCGGCAAGGAAAAAACAGCAGACAAGGTAAGAAAAAACCTTGCTAAATACGGAACGGATTCCGTAAATAAATTCGACGAGTGGTATGAGATGTTTTTAGCTTAATGGAAATTTTTGCATGTTAAATAAAGGTCATTATCGTCTATGGGCAATCGTTCTGTTCCTGCTTTTTGTTATGCAGAAAGCGGGAGCGCAAGACATGCCAAAATATGCTACCTTCACGACGGTAAATGATTCGACTACCCTAACGGCAAATGATTCAGCGGTCGTGGCGATACCGGATACCGTTGCGGTAAAAACCGATTCCATCAAGTCCAATGCGATAGACGCGCCGATCCATTCCCACGCCAAAGACTCAATTGTCCTGATCCTCGAAGGTAAAAACATGTTTTATCTTTTTGGAGAAGCCTCTGTGAAACAGCAAACGCGCGAATTAACCGCCGAATACATGGAATTGGATGCCGACAGCAGCATCATGTATGCTTCTTATGGTTTGGATTCCATAGGGCAAGAATTCGGATATCCGGTTTTTAAGGAAGGCGAGCAGCAGTACGACATGAAACGCTTGCGCTTTAACTTCAAAACCAAAAAGATGTTCATTTACGATGTAATCACCCAACAAGGGGAAGGATACGTCACCGCCGGAATAACCAAACGGATGCCGAACGAAGACCTGAATATGCTGGACGGCAAATATACCACTTGCGACGAACACGACCACCCGCATTATTATTTCCACCTGACCCGCGCCAAAGTCAGGCCGGGAAAGAACGTGGTGACGGGACCGGCCTATCTGGTTGTGGAAGACGTCCCTTTGCCGATAGCGATTCCTTACGGTTTTTTTCCCTTCACAAAAGACTATTCTTCAGGGGTTATTATGCCTACGTTTGACGATGAAATGACGCGCGGTTTTTCCTTGCGGAATGGCGGTTATTATTTTGCTTTCAGCGATTATGTCGATTTGAAGCTGACCGGGGAAATTTTCACAAAAGGTTCGTGGGGATTAAATACAGCTTCAACTTACAAGAAAAAATACAAATATTCGGGTAGTTTTGATGCCGGATATATGGTTACGATTATAGGAGACCAAGATACGAAGAACTTGCCGAACTCCGACTACAGCCGGACGCAAGATATCCGCCTGTCGTGGCGGCATACTCAAGATTCGAAAGCCAATCCGCATTCCACTTTCAGCGCCAATATTGATTTTTCCACCTCCCAATCCCGTCTGAATAGTCTCAACCAGTACTACGACTACCAGTCGCGCACCCAAAATACGAAATCGTCGAATGTGACTTACAGTTACAGGCATCCGACCAAACCGTTCTCCATCAACAGTAATTTTTCCATCAGCCAGGTTTCGAGGGATACGACTTTAAGTGTTTCATTTCCCAATGTAGCGATTGCTATGAGTCAGCTTTACCCTTTCAAAAGGAAAGAGCAAGTCGGCGAACAAAAATGGTACGAAAAAATCAACATGAGCTATACCGGTAATTTGACAAACAGCAGCGGCAGCATCAAAGAACGTGAGTTTTCTCAAAAAGCCAATTTACTCAAATGGAACAACAAGATGACTCATAGTATTCCGCTGTCCGCTTCTTTTAATTTGATGAAATACATTACAGTCAGCCCTTCGGTCAATTATGGGGCGACCTGGAGTTATACAAGCAAGATGAGATACGATACAGTTGCAAACAGGACAGTTTACGATCCTGATGCAGAGAACGGCTTTCTTTGGATACATAACCAGTTTGGCGGAAGCCTAAGCGCCAATACGAAATTATACGGTATGTATAAACCCTGGTCTATACTCGGAAAATGGACGAAAGGCGTCCAGATACGTCATGTTTTGACGCCCTCTGTGAGTTTTTCGGGTGCGCCGAACATATCGAAATGGGGTAATTACTACGGTCAGGAATATATTCCAAACGGAACGAAAATGGATACGATATCTTATGCTTATTATGATAGCCGCCTGGGATTGCCGGGTAACGGCAAATCTGCGTCTATTAATTTCTCTATTAACAACAATTTAGAGGCGAAAATTCCCATTGCCGGAACCGATTCGACCCGGAAAATCACCCTTATCGATAATTTAAGTTTGGGCATGAGCTATAATTTTCTGGCGGATTCTATGAACTGGTCGGATTTATCCGCTTCCATCCGCCTCAAAATATTGGGTCAAACATTGAGTCTCAGCGGGGTTTTTGATTCCTATAAATATGGCGAAAACGGGCGGCCTATTAATGAATTACGGTGGGGTATCGGTAAAGGATTCGGGCGGTTCAAAGGAACTTCGACCGGTTATTCATACAGTTTTAATAACGATGTTATTAAAAAATGGTTCGGGAAAAAAGAGAAGACAAGCACCAAGAACAACCCAACGGATGAGGACGGAAATCCTTTGGATGATGAAGACAATGACTTGTTGAACAATCCGAACGACGAAAATTCACAGGAATCCGGTTCCTTGCGAAAAACAAAAAAAACGGAAGGAGACTATGACGAAGATGGTTATTTTTTAACGAATATCCCTTGGAATTTGTCTCTCAACTATTCTTTGGGATACGGGTATGGAACATTCAACAAAGAAAAACGGGAATACGATTACCAGTTTAATCAAACTTTAGGTATTTCCGGAAGTATTTCCCCAACCAAAGGATGGGATTTTTCTTTTTCCACCTCTTATGATTTCGATAACAAACGGTTTGCTACGATGCAATGCAACATTACCCGCAAGATGCACTGTTGGCAAATGACTGCAAGTATCATTCCCATAGGCCCTTATCAATCCTACAACTTCATGATCTCCGTAAGTTCTTCGCTATTGAAGGATTTGAAGTATTCACAGAGCAGCAATTACAGGGATAGAATGAATTGGGGAGAATGAAATAATTGAGAGTTGAGAATTGAGAATTGAGAGTTAAGGGATGAAAATATTTTTCAATTTTCAATTCTCAATTCTCAATTATTTTCTATCTTTGTGCGTAGTTTATACTTTAACGAAAATTTTTTACCCATGAAGACCATTTGTTTTTATTTTCAGGTACATCAACCGTTCCGGTTGAAACGTTATCGCTTTTTTGATATTGGGAGCGATCACTATTATTATGATGATTTTTCCAATGAGGATATTATCCGGGGAATCGCTAATCGTTCATATCTTCCCGCCAATGCCCTTTTGTTGGATTTGATCAAGGAATATCAGGGAAAATTCAAAGTAGCGTTTTCTGTTTCGGGAATTGCATTGGAACAGATGGAAATACACGTTCCGGAAGTGATTGACGGTTTCAAGGAACTGGCCAAAACCGGCTGTGTTGAGTTTTTGGCGGAGACTTACGACCATTCGCTTGCTTCATTGGAAGATCCGGAAGAATTCCGGAATCAAGTCCAAAAGCATACCGAAAAAATACAGCTTCTGTTTGGACAAACGCCCAAAGTTTTCCGCAACACCGAACTGATTTATTCCGATGAAATCGCTGAATTGGTATATGCGATGGGCTATAAAACGATGATGGTTGAAGGTGCAAAACATGTATTAGGATGGAAAAGCCCGAACTATCTATATGCTTCTGCAGCCCGTCCCAAGTTGAAACTGCTGACGCGCAACATGAAATACAGCGATGATATTTCGTTCCGTTTTTCGAATTACGACTGGAGTGAATATCCTTTGGTTTCGGATAAGTTAGTCAACTGGATAGCCGCGACGTCCGAATCGGAACAATTGTTCAACATCGGGTTGAATTATGAGGTCCTCGGTAGCTTGCAGCTTGCCGAAACAGGGATTTTCGAGTTTTTCAAGGCCATTCCGCGCTTTGCTTTGGCTAAAGGAATCGGATTTTCTACACCTTCGGAAATAACCAACATGCTGAAGCCGGTTGGGGAATTAGTGGTACCTTACCCTTATTCGTGGACGGGAGAAGAAAAAGACATCAGTTCGTGGACGGGAAATGTGTTGCAACGGGAAGCCATTTCCAAATTGTACGGAATAGGCGAGCGCGTTCGTTTGACGAGAGACCGGAGAATCCTGCAAGATTGGGATTACCTGCAAGCCAGCAATCACTTCAATTTTATGAGTACCAAGCTCTTTCCCGGTCCGAGCGTGTATAGTCCCTACGAAAATGCTTACGACGCTTTCAACAACTACATGAATGTTTTGAGCGATTTTATCGACCGCGTACAAAGCCAATTCCCTGAGAATATTGAAAATGAGGAACTGAATGCTTTGTTGACGACGATTCTTAATCAGGAAGAGGAAATCAAGCGATTGAAAAAGGATTTGGAAGTTGCTCCGAAAAAAGCCGGTAAAAAAACGCAGAAGGCTGAGGTTGTCTGAAAGCGGTCGCCTGCGGCTTTTGGAGAGGTGTGGCGGCTTCAAACCCCAAACGAAATTCCCATCCTTTCTCCCTGCAAAATCAAGTCATTATCGGGAGTAACCAGCTTTGTTTTCCCGGCAACCTCAATCAAAGGCAAAGAAGTGATTTGCCCGTTAACGATAGAAACCATTTGACCAAACACACCTTTGGAAATCAGTTCGGTAGCATAGCCACCCAGACGGGTGGCTAAATTGCGGTCATACGCCGAAGGGCTTCCGCCTCTTTGAACATATCCCAAAACGGTTTCACGTGTTTCGATTTGCGTTCCGGCGTAGATTTGCTTCGAAAGGCGGGAAGCCGGATTTCCTGCAATTCCGTCCAATTTCAAACCTTCTCCTACGACTACAATTGAATAAGGTTTCCCTTTTTTTGACCGTTTCAGGATGGCTTTATTTACTTTGTCAATATCGCAACCTAATTCAGGTAAAAGGATAACGTCGGCACCTCCGGCCATTCCTGCGTGAAGCGCAATCCAACCGGCTTTGTGTCCCATTAATTCAATAACCATTACGCGGTTGTGGGAAGAAGCCGTCGAGTGCAGGCGGTCAATGGCTTCCGTAGCGATGTGCACCGCCGAGTCGAAGCCGAAAGTGATGTCCGTTCCGAACACATCGTTGTCGATGGTTTTAGGTATTCCGATAATATTGAGTCCGAGCTGTGAAACTTGATAGGCGGTTTTTTGCGTACCGTTTCCCCCGATACAGACTAAGCAATCAAGCCCTAAGGCTTTGTAATTTTTAATAAGGGCCTTCGGTTTCTCGTTGTCGCCGCTTTCCAGCATTTGTCGGAAAGGTTTTTCCCGTGAAGTCCCTAAAATAGTTCCGCCTAAATTCAATAAGCCGGATAATTTTTTATCACCTAAGGGAGTATAATTTCTGTTGAGTAAACCTTGGAAACCATAATGAATACCCACCACTTCCATTCCGAAATGGTTAAGGGCTGTCTTGCCGACTCCTCTGATTGTCGCATTTATCCCCGGACAATCTCCTCCAGATGATAAAATTCCTATTTTCATTTCTCGAAATTCTCGTCGATAACTTCTATTTTCTTGACGATGAGGTTTAATTCCTCTTTCAGGCTGTCTATTTTCCGATTCATTTCTTTTACCAAGCCACCGCCGCCTTTCGATGAAATAGATAAAAAGCCTATGTTATTTTCGTAAGTTTGAATATCATTTTTAAGTCTCTCGTAGGTACGCATCAGTTTTTCGCGTTCACTCAAGAGTTTATTTTTCGATTTTTCTCCGGAAGAAATGTCGTTCAGGTTGGATTTGAACGATTGCAGACGTCTTTCCGATTCGTCTATTTTCAAACGGTCGAAATGTTTGTCCACCGCAGCGCGATATTCTTTGTAAATCTTATCTTTTTCGCGGAACGGCACAAAGCCGATTTTGTTCCATTCGGACATCAATTCGCGAATTTGCGAAACAGCGTCGTTGGCCGACAAATCCAAATCAATTTCGTTGATTGTCTTGATAATTTCCTTTTTCTTTTTCAGGTTTTCGACTTCTTCCGATTTTTGAGAAGAGAAATGAACACCTTTTTGTTCGAAGAAATAATCGCAAGCGCTGATAAAGCGTTTCCACACTGCGTCGGAGAATTTTCTCGAAACCGGACCGACTGTCTTCCATTCTTTTTGCAGAGCAATCATTTTGTCGGAAGTTTCTTTCCAATCCTGGCTGTCTTTCAGGGCTTCAGCTTGTTCGCAAAGGGCCTTTTTCTTTTCCAGATTGGTATCCATCGTTTCTTTAATTCCCTTATAGAAAGTGCTTTTATTCTGAAAAAAGACATCACATGCCTTCCTGAAACGTTCAAATATCTTCACATTGTTTTTTTTCGGAGCGAAACCGATGGTTTTCCATTTTTCCTGAAGTTCGAGCACCCGCTTGTTTTGTTCGTCCCATTCCTTGAAAGTTGTCAATTTGGAATAATCAATGGCTTCCATTTCTTCGCAAATGGCGGTCTTTTCTTCTAAATTCCGTTGTTCAAGCGCCCGCAAAGATTCGAAATGATCCTGATGTTTTTTATTGATCACGGAAGAAGCTTTTTTGAACTTTGCCCAGATATCTTCCCGTAATTCCTTGGCAACGGGACCTATTTCGCGCCATTCCTGATGGAATTTCTGCAATTGATAAAAAGCGGAGATAACATCTTTTTCGCTATCCAATTTTTCCACGGAGTCGATAAGTCCTTGTTTTAACTCCATGTTTTTCTTGAAATCGTAATCCCGCATTTCATTGTTGATTTTCAACAAATCGTAGAATTTTTCACTATAATGTTGATAATCTTTCCACAACTCATTTACCGCCACTTGCGGAACTTGTTTGATTTCTTTCCAATGCTGTTGGAGTTTGCGAAATTCATTATAAACTTTATAGAAATCATCTTTGCTTTCAATCAAGTTTTTCAGTTTTTCGATAATGGCTTTTTTCTGAACCAGATTATCTTCTTTTATCTTGTCAGCCTTCGCTATTAAAGTCGCTTTTTTCTCACGGAAAACAACCAATAAGTCTTTTAATCTTTCTTCGATGACATCGACTGCCGCTTTAAAATCCTCGGCGCGTCCGCCTTCGGCTATAAAGGCTTCTTGGGCTTCATCCGTTTCAATTTTTTTCAGTTTATAGAAAGCTTGTTTCAACGCTTCTATTTTATTTTTAATGGCATTGGTGATGTCCTGTTGAACAGCTTCTGCCAGTTGCTCAACAAGTTGTGATTTATCCAATTCTTCGATTTCATTAAGGTCAACCGTGTTTAATTCAGACGGTTCGTCCGCTTCCGGTTCTACCGTCAACTCCTGATCCTCTTCGTCGGGAACTTCCGGTTTTTCTTCCGGTAAAGTTTCCTGTGGAACGGGAGCTTCCGCAGGGGCTTCGATTTCAGAAATTTGTTCAACCGAACTTTCGGCGACAGATTCAACCGGCGTTTCTACATTAATACTTTCGTCGGCATCGACGTCAACAGATTTCTCCGCATTTTCTTCCGAAATAGCGACCGTTTTAATTTCTTCGGATGCGTTTTCATTTTCAAGGCGTTCCGAATCAAGAAGTTTACTCATAGCACACAATATTTATAGATAGAACTATCTGAATTTATAACTTACAAAGCTATGAATTTTTTTTGAATTTAACGATTATTTGGAGAAAAAATTTCAGAATGGGTTCTGTAGAGACAGGACAATGTCCTGTCTCTACCGCCGCATTACCTTCCTGATTGGATTCAAGAACCTGTCAATCAGCCTTTGTGCCCAGTTATCGCTCCATTCATAAAAAATACACTCGATTAGAAATTTCGGCAAGAGACATTCGGTGAGTAACCATGAGTTTGGATTAACGTGCTTTTACCCGAACCGATTTCACCGAAAAGGGTGACGATTTCACCTTTTTTGATTTCCATGGAAATGTGTTCAAATAGTTTTTTTCGGCCAATAAACCGGAAAGACAAATTGTTGATTTGCAAATGCGCATCTTCAGGTTTTTCCTTGATTTCCGGTAGATTGTCCATTTCCTCAAATTCGGGTTTGGCCTTGATAAACTCGTAAAAACGGTCGAAAGATTTGCCGTTGAAGATATAATCATGTTGCCGATGGTTATGACCGCCATCAGTTCGCCGTGTTGACGAACAAAAAATTTCTTGTGATTTTTTTTAATTGACATTATTACTTATTCTATTAATCAGAGTTTGTATTTTAATCTCACCATTATGTTTGAATATTAATTTTTTATCCGCATTATACAAAAAAATAGTTGGAATTGTACGCACGCCAAAATGATTGGATATTCTAAAATCTTCATCTACCAAAAATTGCACATTATCAAATTGGATTAAATTTTGATTTGAGTAAAAATCGGCAATTTGCTTTTTGGGGGCAGAAGAGATTAATAAAGATGAAAGTAAAAATTCCATAAGCTATACAATATAGACAAAAAAAATAAAAAATGGAAAATTTTAGATATTTACTCATCTTTCCTGCAATCTAAAATAATTATTCAGTTTTTCTCTTAATTCGTTGTTTATAAGCGAAGAATCTTCAATAATCTTTCCCTTGTCC
>BNTV01000045.1 GCA_025996865.1 Bacteroidia bacterium | reverse complement strand
ATGAAACAGGAATAAAAATTAGCGATGAGGAACTGGCAAAATGCAAGATAATAAGAAGTAGTTTTCACAGTGATTGGAACTATTGTATTCAACCTAATTGTTAGATTTATTTATTGACGACTCCTAAAACTTCAATTCTGTTTTCAACATTTCATAAATTTCTTGCCAATCTTTTTCGCAGAGTTTGGTGGAATTGTCTATCAGTTGTTTGTAGGTATTCGATTCAAAATAAATATCAATAGCCTTTTGTTCTTCAAAATTGTAATCTGCAACAAGCGATTGAGTAATATTTTCGTCAATCATTCTTTTGTATTTTTTTCTTTTTGTCGGCTCTATCATTTGCAGCGACTCAACGGTGCAAAGTGCTATTTGGTGCGAAGGTGTATGTTTAAATTTCAATTCCTGTAAAAAATCTTGCTTTGTAATATTGCCGTCCAAATAGTCGAAGATTCTTTGTGCAATATCATCATCTGCAACGGGACCTTCTACAATATCATAATTGTGTGCAGGCTTTTTGGTTTCGATTTGCCTGTTCGTAAAATTTGGTAACATAAAAACCCTGTCCAAAATCGCGTAGAGGCAAACATTTGCTCAAATCAATGGTGTCAAATTCTGTATAACTGCCGTGAAAAACTATCATCTCAAACCTCCATTGTTTTGACAAACTTTAAGCATATCTCTTGCTGCCCAAAAAGGATTGTCGGTATGCAATGCCCACCAACATTCGTTTAGATAGTCCAACCCGCCGTATTTTTTTAAATAGCGGTATGCTTCCTGTTCGTTCATTTTGAAATAATGCGCAAACACAGGAATAATAAAGGTCATAAAACGTAGTTTTTTGCCTTTTTCGCCGTCTATTTTTGTTGCTTCCATAATATTTATGTTTAAAAACTACACCACAAAGTTACAAAAATAATCACAAACAACAAACCACGAAAAACCCTAAAAAATTTCAAACTTCCATCTGCTTTTTATTTTTGCAGGCGAGAGTTTTTGATTTGCTGATTGTTACTATGCACCGAGTACAAATCGGCATAAGCGGAAAATTGGAAACGCGCCAGAAACAGCATGTAAATCCAGAAACGGAATGAGTCGGGGTATCCATTCTTTTAAATCAAGTTGAACAGGATATGTTAAACCGGTTACATAAAAAACCGTCCGACGTCGGATTTGGGAAAATTCGTAAACTCTCGGCGCTTATTTTTGAAACGGAATTTATTGTACTGTTTTTCGGAATATAACCACTTTCGGAAATCGCAGCATTTGCCGCTTCCGTTTGAAGCCATTCGTACATTTGGACGTTTCAATCAAAGTAACCCCCAATTCATCGGCATACGCTTCGGGAATATCCTCCTGATTAAACACCACCGACCATTCGCCTACAAGATTGGGTTGCCATTCGTAACGGATACCCAACAGTTTGCAGGCAATCAGCGCATTCAATGGCTTGGTGGAAGTTGAACCGTCCACTTTTTTCCCAAAAAGCAACATTCATTTCGTAAATATCACCAATTCCTTCCCTTTTTTCAAATCCTCGTGCGAAATAAACCAGCCTGTTACCTTAGCGCCGCCACAGGTAATGCTTTCTATTTTTTTGCCCGAACCGGTTCGACGGATTGTAAAATCTTTGGCATCAAGCCGGAACTTCACTGTTTCGAACAGGGGTACGGATACAATGTACTCCGGATCGGCCGGCGAATAGGTATATAATCCAATGGCGTTGAATACGTACCACGCCGACATTTCGCCAGCATCATCCATACCGGCATAGGCCAGTTTTTCCGCTCCCATGTCGTAAAAATGATTCATGATACTGTCGAGCATTGCCTGCGCCTTTTCCTGTTTTCCGATGAAATAGTAGGTAAATGGAACGCTATGGTCGGGCTGGTTGCCATGACAATAGTTTCCGATAAAACCGGTCATGTTATGGGCCTCGTAACCACGCCATGGCTCTGAAAAGAGAGAATCAAGTTTATCTTCAACCGACTTGTCATCAGGATATAAAGACACCATGCCTTGTGGGTCGTGAGGTGCATAAAATAGTGATTGCCAAGCATTTGCTTCACGATACATATAGGCAAAATACGGATAATACGGATCGAAATCTTTTATCCAACTACCGTCATCTATCTTTCCGCGCCAAAAGCCGGTTGACGGATCGAAAAGATTTTTATAATTGGAGCTGCGCGCCATTAATAACTTATAGTTGTTTTCATCACCCAACTCTTTTGCTATTAATGCAGTAGCATAGTCGTCGTAAGCATATTCGACGGTTTTAGTCACTGCGGCTTTGTATTCATCCCATGTAGGGACGTTTACGGTATCTTTTTCGGCAATCCAGCCCCGAGCCATATATTCGTCGAGATAAGGCCGTCCGCCCCGTCCCGGAACGGTAGCGTTTTTCAGCAGGAGCCGGTATGCGCGCTCAAGATCGAAATTTTTTATTCCTCGCAGATAAGTGCCTGCTACAAATGTAGAAGCGTGATCTCCATGAAAAAAAGTCGGCATATATCCGTCCCGTTTTTCACCGCGGTCGGTTATGGATTTGATGACGTCGGCAGCCACGTCGGGACACAACATCCCGAGCAGAATAAGTTTATTGCGATAATCATCCCAAAACGAAGGGTCGGTATAATAACGAAATCCGCCATTGGCCGCCTCCTGCTTTGCATCGGTATAGTCGCCGTTCACATCGCTACGCAGGACGGGCCACAAAAACGAGCGGTAGAGGCATGAATAAAACAGTCCCTTTTCTCGTTCCGTACCGCCGGTGACGGTTATTTTTGAGAGCAAGTTTTCCCACGTCCGGACAGCTTCATTGCGCACCTGCGTGAAACTTTTTTTCAACATCTCGGTTTCAAGATTTTTCCGGGCATTTTCGATGCTCACAAATGAGAATCCGATTTTTAGTTCCAAGGGTTTAGAACCTTTGCTGTCTTTAAATCCGACTACCGAAACTTCATGTTTCTCTCCCTTCATCTGCCGGATTTCTTCGACATCATAATTAGCGACGGCGTAAAAATACATTTTCTCCTGCGCATTTTGAAATCCGGAAAAAACCTTGTCGCCGGACTTTTGGATATCCCAGTCGGAAACACGGTTGTTGGCGTGTTTTAGATCAACAATCAATTCTTTATCGGCATCTTTGGGAAAGGTATATTTGTGGAAACCGCAACGAAGTGTCGAAGTCAGCTCCGCATTGATCCCATATCTTTCGAGAAATACCTGATAGTAACCGGGATGAGCCGCTTCGTTGCGATGAGAATAACCCGAACGAAAATCATCGGCATTCACTTCGCCTGTTGCCGGAAGCATCGGTATATGCAACAAATTCCAGTGGCCTTTGTTGGTATGGCTGAAACCGTAAATAACAGTGTCTTCGTACTGATAACCCGCGCCGCTCCGGTATTGGGTTACAGGACTTAGTTGCACCATTGCATTCGGGACAGACGAACCCGGGAAAACTTCCGCTCCCCAGGTTCGTTCTTTCCACGTGCGTTTATAACCTAAATCTTCTTGCGTCCACAGTGTAGCGGTACCCAGCAGCGGGTTGACATAATCGACGAGTTTTCCGTCTTGTTTTTTTGACGAGCATGCGAATGAAAATCCTGTAGTCAGGATTAAGATGCAATATATCAATCGTTTCATTTGTATAAAATTAACTTATAATATTCCTTTGTTTTTCAGCAAGGCCATCGCCTCAATCAACATACAACCACTGGTTTGCTCAGTCAGTCCGGTAGTCACGCCCGGTTTCGTCCGCCAATTGGGGCCATACAATACGGCCGGCTTGGTGGTTCCTTGCGTCCACAGTGTTTCGGCGTTTTGCCGGATAAATTGAACGTAGCGTTTTTTTACAGGTGCGTCCAAACGGTCTTGTTGGATCAGCTCTGTAAAATAGCGGATAAATATTCCTTTGAACAAACCACCGTCGCCGGTTCCTTCGCTTTTCAATATGGAATTGTCAACCAAAGAGCTGATGGTATAGTCCGCCGCTTTTACAGCATCGTTGAGATAGGCTTTTTCCCCGAATATTTTGTGTAATTCTACTGCTGAACCGACAAATGTTCCCTGATTGTACGTAAAAACCCAGTTGTTGATTACGCCGTTGTCGATATTGTCATATACCATCCCATTGTTGCTGTTGAATAAAGTCGTTTTTTCCCAACCATAGATTTTGGTTGCCCATTCTTTATCGTCGGGATTTCCAAATTCCTGATACAGGCGAGCCGCTAATATGCAGGCGGGGCCATTGGAGCAAGCGTTTTTAGTGAAGTCTCCTCTTTTCCAATAGATTCCACCTCCGGCATCCATATTCCAGCCTTCTATTATCCATTCCCAAACCTGAAGGGTGGCCTCTTTGAACTTGATGTCGCCTGTGGCTTTATAGGCGCGAAGCATGGCCAGTGCATTCCACTCCATGTCGTCGTAATATTCGTTATAGAAAGTATTACGGTTCTTCATTTTAACGCCGTTATACCAATTGTCGTAATACGCCTTGTAAAAATTGTCGCCGGTACGGATATATGCGTCGGTTATTACGTCTAAGGCATGCGCCTGTGGCCAGTAACCAAATTCAGTATTTCCGCTGTTGTTATAATTGAAATAGCCGACGGCATTCCAGAATGTGGTGACAAACGCTTTACTGCTGCTATCGGCGGCGGCAGTCCAGTCGATTTTCGGCTCATCATCATCTCCGCTCACAGGATTATTGTCGTTTCCGCAAGTTGTAAAAAGGGAAAGCATTAAAACATAAAAACAGAATTTCTTCATTTGTTTATTATTGTTTATTTGTTACAAATAATTGTCATTTTACTATACTATGCGTATAGGGAGCATCTGCCTGCAAATAAATGGTATAGGTAGCCGGAACCCCATCAAAATCGCCCATCATTTTCCATTTATTATCCCATTGAGACGGATTGGTCAACAATCTGAGATAGTAATAGGACGCAGGACTGGACGCCGTAGGACGACTGTCGGTACCGTTCAACGTTGCCCATTCGAGTTCTTTTTCCGGATCGGCTCCGTTTTCTTTGACGAACATTCTGAATTTGTAGCGTTCGTCTCTTCCCCAACCTTCTTGCTTAAACGTTACCGTCTGGTTGACAGCCCGGAATATTCCGTTGCCGATATACGGAAGATCGAATAATATCTTGCCGTCGGGACTGAAATAGAATCCAATCCTTGTAACCAACGAATAGGTGCAGGCTCCTGTATTAAAGTCGAGCGTAATCCGGTAAACGCCGTCGGTAGCGACGGTTGTCGTACCGTTTTCTTTAATAAGGCCGCTGTTTGTATAGAATATTCTCGGCGTTCCGGAAATTCCATCCGTGAAATTAAACGGTTTGCCTGCTGCCAACCGGGTGTAAGTCTCAAACTCTCCGCCTGCAACGGCTTTCATCTTAGTCGCTTTGGAAAGGTCTGTTCCATTTTCGGAAGCTTCACCGGTCACAAATATGTCGATAGGCAGATCGGCAAATCCGGCCAGACGGGTAACTGTGAGGATTCGTTCCGGTTCGGCTTTTTTCGATTCCAATCCTTTGGTGGCGAAGACCGTCCATTTGAGACTGCCGGTTTCGGAAGCGCCAATGCCCATCATTCCTGCAATTTTATTCAATTGTTTATGTGTGATGGTTGCATGGTTATACAAACCGCTATTATCCGAAATCATTGTATAGACGGGATTTGAAAAATTACCGTCAGGTTTGTCGAAAGCAATTTGATAGATTGCCGCACCGCTCTCTGCTACATCGCAATAATCCCATTCAAAATAGGTTGTAGCGGCAGCCGAAGGTTCCAATACGATTTCCCTGCCGTCAACAGGCTCTACCAGATTTTTTACCGGCGCGAGGCGGGAATCTTTTTCTCCCATTGTGTCGTTACAGGCAATAACTGTAAAAATAAGGGAGGCTAAAACTGTCCATTTAATATATATTGTTTTCATACGTACATTATTTTTTATTGATCTCCAACTTTTACAACCGAATGTGTATAGGGTTTGTCGAACTGCAAATAGATTGTAAAATCTACCAGTGCGTTGTCCATTTCGCCCATCATTTTCCATTTATTGTCCCATTGCGTTACAGTGGTCAATAATCTGAGATAGTAGTAAGATTCGGGACTTGTTGCCGTAGGTCGGCTGTCGGTCGAATTTAATGTGGCCCATTCGAATTCTTTTACCGGGTCAGCTCCGCCGTTTTCTTTGACGAACATTCTGAATTTGTAGCGTTCGTCCCTTCCCCAGCTTTCCTGATAGAAAGTAATCGGTTTGGACGAGGCTTTCCAGACACCGTTTCCGATATAATCCAGGTCGAACAATACCTTGCCGTCGGGACAGAAATAGAATCCGATTCTTGTGACCAGCGTGTAGGTGCATACGCTTGTGTTGAAGTCGAGCGTGATTTTGTAAACACCGGTCGTCGCTACCGTACTTGTTCCGGTTTCCTTCACTTGTCCGCCATCCGTATAGAATGTTCTCGGCGTTCCGTTATTAGCGTTCACGAACTGATAGGTTTTGCCTGCCGTCAGGTTGGTGTAGATTTCAAATTCGCCGCCTTCTGTTCCTATGGATTTCATTTCAAGCGCTTTGGAAATATCTGTTCCTGTTTCGGAAGCATCGCCGGTAACAAACACTTTAGCCGGTATATCTGCAAATCCGGCCAGACGGGTCACGGTGATACTGCGTTCCTGTTCCGCTTTCACAGGATCTATTCCTTTGGACGAAAAGACCGTCCATTTGAAAGTTCCCTGTTGGGCAGACTCAATACCCATCATGGCGGCAATTCTATTCAATTGTTTGTGCGTGATGGTTGCGTGGTTGTATCCTCCGTTGTTATCGGCAGCCATCACGAAGACCGGATTGGAGAAATTGCCGTCCGGTTTATCGAAAACGATTTCATACAATACCATTCCGCCATCTTCCGCTTTGGCGGGTTCCCATTCAAAATACAGGGTAGCGGAGGCGGAACTCTGTAAAACGACTGTTTTCCCGTTATCGGGTTCATACAGATTCTTAACCGCGCTCACACCCAGATCTCTCACCTCTCCATCGCTGCTGCATGCAACAAAAGCGGCGATAAAAGCGGTTATAATTGTTAATTTAGTTATTATTGCTTTCATACGTACATTGTTTTTTATTAATACCCCGGATTTTGGGTCAGATTTTTATCAATATCCCTTTGCGATTGGGGAACTGCAAATAAATAGTCGCGATCCTTGTTGAAATTTCTTTTGTCCAAGCGGATGTATCCGTTATCGACACTGATGTCGCCGAACTTAGCGCCGTGAAGGTTTGTGTTTTGTACGGTTTCGATCGTTTTCCAGCGTCGTATATCGAATATCCGTAATCCTTCCATTGCCAGCTCGCAACGCCGTTCGCGGCGAATAATATTTTGCATATCGCTCAAGCCCGGATAATTCAGGGCCTGCGGATCGGTAAAACCGGCGCGTGCGCGGATCGGTCGTATTGTTTGATTCCAGACGGTTTCGCTCATTTGTCCCAATTCGTATTTTGCTTCGGCGTACATCAACAGCACGTCGGCATAGCGCATCAGAATCAGGTTGAGGCCAGAAGCCATTCCGGCCGGAGCTGTCGGATCGTAGTATTTCCTCAGATAATAACCTGTCGCGGTAGCATTTTGTCCCGGGCCTGCATATTCATCCAGGTTGGAAACGCCTGCTTCTCTGGAAGATCCGGGTTTGATGTAAATGGTGGCGATTGTTCCATCCGGTTTTTTCCATTTATATCCGTGATAGACGATTGTCAGGCTGAAACGCGGGTCTCTATTGACATACGGATCGTTTTCATCGTATCCGGAACTTTCTTCCCGGATTCCTTTTCCGTTTCTCATCACATAATCATCGACTAATTCCTGGGTAGGAGCGAAAGCATGTATGCGGCCGCCTACGGTGAGAGGTATTGCATCGTAATATTCACTCCATGTTTTCAAGCTCAAGGCGTAGCCCAGATCCAAAATGATTTCACTGTTGTATTCATATTCGGGGAGGAAAAGGTTTTCATAGCTGTCGAACAATGCGTATTCGCCGTATTCGCCGTTCATGATCTTTTCGCAAATCTGGGAAACTTGGGTGTAATCGTTTTCATACAAGTAGGTACGCGCCAACAACATCATAACAGCTCCCTTGGTAATCCGTCCGTTATCTGCGGCGGCGTACTGTTGTTTGGTGGGGAGAACCGTCAGAATTTCATTTAATTCTTTGCGTACAAAATCAAGTACTTCCGCATGGGAAGACCTGAAAACTTCATTGGCTTCGTTCATGGTCAGATTATGATCGAACAAGGGAACGTCGCCATACTGGGTAGTCAACCGGAAAAACAGGGATGCGCGTATAAAACGGGCTTCCGCTTTCATTCTTGTTTTCAGGTTTTCATCCATTTCGGGAATGCGATCCACATTTTCGAGGAAGGTGTGGCAAGTGCGTATTCCTCCGAAACAATCGCCCCATTCGCCGGAAAACCGTCCGAGGGCAGGGTCGGCCTGTCCGGAAGTGATGATTTTTTCGCTCGAATTGCCGCGCCCTTCATACAGGTTGTCGGACAATCGTTCGTTAGCAAAATAGTAACCGCTGCTAAACATTTGATTATAGGCCATGCTCAGGACAGAGGAAGCTTTTTCCGTCGAAGTCCAGTAATTTAAATCCGTAAATTTATTGGTAGGCGCTAAATCCAAATCATTACAGGATGTGAATAGAATCAACATCATGCAAATGATTTCCATACTGTATTTTAAAAATTTCTTCTTCATAATCGTATTTATTAAAATTCTAAATCCAATCCAAATCCATAATATACCAAAGTAGGATAGTTGCGGGCGCTATTGGCTCCCACGCTACTTGTTCCTCCCATATTGTTGCCGAATTCCGAAGATTCGGGATCAATGAAATTGTTTTTGGCGAAAGTCAGCGGATTTTGGGCATTTAAACTCAAACGCAATTTTTGTACGCCAAACTTGCTTGTCAGTTTCCGGGGCAAAGTATATCCCAATTGTACATTCTTCACACGGAGATAAGCTGCATCCAGCAGGTAAATATCCGTACCCGCCCTGCCCCAGTTATTTGTGCTCGAAGGAGAACCGGGAGCTGTTAAACGAGGCCATCTGGCATCCGGATTGGTAGGCGTCCAGAAATCCAACTGGTGTTGGTAAATACAATACGAATAATTGGAATGGAACGGTTCGATTAATTCTCCACGTAAGTATTGATTGCGTTTTCCAACGCCCTGAATGAGAAGGCTGAAGTCAAAATCCTTATAAGCGAGAGCGTAAGTAAATCCGAATGTGTATCTTGGAAAAGCGTAGCCCTGAACGACACGGTCTTTGTCATCAATGATTCCGTTGTTGTCGATATCTACATATTTTACGTCGCCCGGTTGAACACTGGCTCCTCCCGGAAGCGCGCTGTTGGCAATTTCATCATAACTTTGGAATAATCCGTCCGTTAAGTAACCGTAATACGATCCAATCGCTTCCCCTTCCCGAATGATTTTATACAACTGGTCGTTCTGGTCAATTCGTTCTTTACCGTCGAAATCGACAACCTTATTTTTGGAATCCGAAACGTTCAAGCTGAAATTATGATTGAAGTCGCCTGTTTTCAAACGATAACTGATGGTGGCTTCCCAACCCCGGTTCTGCATAACGCCTACATTTTCTTTCGCGGCGTTGGAGCCGAAAACGGAAGCTACCTCGCGGCTTATCAGGATATCGTACGTCCGTTTATTGAAATAATCCAAGGAGACAAACAGCTTATTATGGAAGAAAGTCGCATCCAGCCCGATATTCGCGGTAGCCGATTTTTCCCAGGTAAGCAATTCATTACCGTAGGTATATCCTGTTCCCGGAACGGCAACATTGTTGAATACGTAGGTATTGGCAAATTGTTGGTATGTGGTCTGATAAGAATAGTTATCCACATTTTGGTTTCCCAATATACCGTATGAACCCCTTATTTTCAAATCGCCTGTTTTTTCTTTATAAAATTCCATGAAATTTTCTTCCGAAATCCGCCATCCTGCCGAAACCGAAGGGAAGAATCCCCAACGATGCGCTTTGAGAAATTTGGAAGAACCGTCGTACCGAAAAACAAAATCGGCGTAATATTTATCGGCGTAATTATATCCTGCACGGCCAAATATGGATGTGATACCGGTTTGGTCGGTAGCGTCATTTGAGGTCTGGGTACTTGTATAAACGGCATCACCTTCTTTCTTAACCGGAAGGCCCAAATCCGGGTCGGTATATTTCCAACCGGCCAAACTGGATTGTCTGGTATAGGATTCATTGGATGTCCCCAGCAAAGCGGTAACGTGATGAACGGAATTGAAAGTCCGGTCAAAATCCAGCATGAATTGCGTACTTAATGTATAACGCTTTTCATTGTAATCGTCCGTAATCCTGTCGGGAGAAATGGATACTACCGGATTTGCCAGATCCGACGGCGTATAAAGAGGCACTTCCATGTACCGGCGAAAACGGTGATGCTGTGTCAGGTCCATACCGACCAAGCCTCTTGCTTTCAAGCCTTCGATAATTTTGAAATCAAGATTCATACTTCCGATAAAGTTATCTTCATCTTTTCTTTCAAAGCCGCCTTGTTCCAATTTCGCCAAGGTGTTGTCGTCGCCGATTATTTCATTGACGAGATATTTGTCACCTTCTTTGAGTTTGTAGAAATAATAAGGCGGGATACGCGAGGAGTTGATAATCACGTTGCCTGTTCCTCCGGCTACCGTGCGTTCCATCCGGCGATTGTATCCCATCAGGGCGGTCAGTTTGAAGCGTCCGTATTCCGTAGTCAGATTTGAACGGAAATTGTAGCGTTCCAAACCGAAATTTCCCTTGAAGTTGCTTCCTTGATTGTAGTAACCGGCCGAAACCATGTAGGTGGTACTTTCATTACCGCCTTGGATGTTCAATCCGTAAGTCTGTTGAAGGGCGGTTTTCATGATTTCGTTGTAATACCAGTATTCCTCGTCCTGATGGTCGTACAGATCCCGGATTTGTTCGGGAGTATAAACCGGGGCGCTTCCGACATTCATATTGGCTTCATTTCTGTACATGGCATTTTGCCATCCTTTGACCGGTTGGTAGAGGATTTTCGGATCTTCGTAACCCATCATGCCGTTAAACCGGACAATCGGTCTATTGGTTTTGGAGCCTTGTTTGGTCGTGACCAAAATAACGCCGTTGGCCGATCTTGAACCGTAAATGGCTGAGCTTCCGGCGTCTTTCAGTATGGATACGTTTTCGATATCGGCAGGATTCAGGTTATTCAATGTGGCTGTTCCTGAAATCAAACCGTCGATAACGATCAAGGGGTCATTGTTATTCATCGTGCTGATACCCCGAACGTTGATACTCATACTGTTGTCGTTCGGGTTCATGCTCCTCTGCTGAATAGTGAGGTTGGCCGCCGCTCCCTGTAAGGCTTGCATGGCATTGGCCACCGGCTTGGCTGCAAAAACGTCATTACCTACCTGGTCGATTGCTCCCGTTAGATTTTTCCGCTGTCGGGTACCGTAACCGATCACCACCACTTCGTTCAATTTTTGAACGTCTTCTTTCAATCTGATTGTCAATGGTTTTTCGTCTTTGACAATCACTTCTTCCGGTGTGTATCCGATGTAACGAATCATAATCGTCGCTCCGGCAGGGACTTCCAAGGTAAAATTCCCGTCAAGGTCTGTGACTGTCCCAACCGAAGTTCCTTTTTGACCGACGTTACCGCCAATCACCGGTTCTCCACTTTGGTCCAACACTTTACCTGTAATTGTAATCTTTTGCGTTTGAGCGCTTAGTCTTTCCGGTATTGCGGTCATACAGGCCAACACAAAGAAAAACAAAAGCCATTTTTCAAACATTCGTTTTTGTTTTTTCATTAAATTATTCATACTCATTTTTTGTTTGTGGTAAAACATAATATATTTTATGATTATCCGCTTTTTTACCCCTAAATCCCCTAAAGGGGACTTTGCCGCAGCGCCCCTTGCAAAATCGCAGACACTAAAGCCCCCTTTAGGGGGTTGGGGGTAATCTTGCGGATAATCATTTATATTTCTACATTATCAATTATAAATTATTCAATAAAGGGATTTTTCCTTCGTTCGATAATTTGAGAATCAGTTCGCCGAACAAAGTATTTGTCCAGGCAAACCAGGAGCGCGTGAATTTTTCGGGATTGTCCTTATTGAAACTTTCGTGCATGAAACCGGTTCCGCCATCGGTATCGCGCAAAGTTTTGACGCAGTATTTGATTTCCTTATCGTCACTGCTTGTCATGGCTTTCATTATCAGGCTCATAGGCCAGATCATGTCGAAACCGATGTGAGGACCTCCGATCCCTTCGGCCGCTTTCCCTTTGAAAAAATAAGGATTATCGGTACTCCAGACGAATTTCCGTGTATTTTGGTACACCGGATCATTTTGAGCGACACAACCCAAGTAGGGTAGGGCTAACAGATTCGGTACGTTGGCATCGTCCATAAACAATTGATTTCCAAAACCATCCGCTTCAAATGCGTAGATTTTCCCATTATTTAAATGATCTGCAACGGCATATTTGTTGATTGCCGTCTGCACTTCACCGGCCAAAGCGGTACATTGCGAAGCGAATGAAGTGTTTTTTGTTGCTTGGGTTGAAATTTCGGCCAATTGTTTGAGCGAAGTCACGGCAAACAAGTTGGACGGAATCAAGAAATTCAAGGTAGTTGCGTCGTCGGAGGGCCTGAATGATGAAACGATTAGTCCTACCGGTTTTACCGGAGCTCCGTATCCGTCGTTACACAAGGTATCGAGTTGCCGTTCGGTTTTCCGTTGGAACTTGTAAGGTCCCAGACTGTTTTTCCTTTGTTGTTCTCTGAATGTTTTCAGAATCAGTTCCGCCGCTTTTTCCCATTCCGCTGAGAATACGGATGTATCGTTTGTAAGTTTCCAATAGTGGTATGCTAAGCGAACGGCGTAGCATAAGGAGTCGATTTCCCATTTGCGTTCATGTAATTCGGGTTTCATTTCGGTAAAATCGGATTTCCATTCGCTTCCGGTGGGTCCGTCATTGAAAGCATTGGCATACGGATCAATCAGGATACATTTTGTTTGCCGGTTTATAACTCCGGCAATAAGCAAGCGCAACGGTTCATCTTTTTTCATTAAACTCAGATAGGGCCAGACTTGCGCCGCCGAATCCCGGAGCCACATGGCGTGTATGTCGCCCGTATATACAAAGGTATCGGGTCGGTTGTCGCGCATCCGGAAATGCACGGTTGTATCCAAGGTATTCGGAAAACAATTTTCGAACATCCATGCCAATTTCGGATCTTTGAGTTGTTTTTTTACCTGAATGATTGTTTCTTCGACGGCTTTTGAGGTAAAATTCCGCTTGGAAAGCTCAGGACGTTTGGAAACATATCCGGATTGCTTTAATAAAGAAGCCGTTCCGGCAAAAACCGGTTCTTTACTACTCAAAGCGACGGAAGCTAATCCCAAACTTCCCGCTTTTAAAAAATTCCTGCGTGTTATCATAGGCGATTTAATGTAATATATAAAAATTCATATTAATTAACGGAGACAAAAATAATATGATAATTCTCAAGTACAAGTACGAATTTCCGACATATTATTCTTAATTTCCGACATGGCGTAATTCTTCCTGTATTTTTAAGATTTCAAGGTTTGATTTTGATTTAAAAAGTATTAAATTTGTATTTTAATTTTTGGAAAAACGCATTGAATATCAATTAGAATGGATGATACTATTTATAGAATATCTTTTGGGTTTACAAAACGAACATGGATTTTTGTTTTTTCTCTTTTCCTGACATTTTCCATTAAAGCCTATAATCTGAGGCAATTGTCAAGCAGAGAAGGTTTATCCAACAGCGCCATATTATCAATATGCCGCGACAGCGAACGGTTTATGTGGTTTGGCTCTGTGGATGGACTGAACGTATATAACGGCGTGGATATTCATATTTTCAAGCCCGATGTAAATGTTCCCGGCAGCCTTTCGGGTAATCTGATTGAAGAAGTGAGGGAAGGAGAAAACGGTATTATTTGGATAAATACCAATCACGGCCTTAACCGTTATAATAAGAAAACACGGGAAATCGAATGTCATGAAGAATTTGAAGGTAAGTATTTTTGGGCAAAGACATCAACGAATGAAGTTTTTACCATTCATGAGGATAACGCAATCGATTATTACGACAAAGCCGATAAACGGTTTATATCCCTCTCTTTTCCGAACATTATAAAGAGCGATATTCAGCGCATTTTTATCGATCGCAGAAACAGGTTGTGGGTGGTGACAAACAAAGGAATTATACAGCATATAATGATTTCTTTCAAGGATGGAAAACCTCAGCTGACCTCCGCAGGTAATTTTCTCCATGATTCGCCGGTTCGTTACGCATTTGAAGATAACGGGCGCATTTATTTTATTGATTCCAACTATTTTCTTTTTGAAACAGATTCCACAAGCGATAAAAAAACCTTTATTATGAATCTGCGGAAAGAAATTGAAGGAAGAGGCATTGTATCTTCCATCCTGAAAGATAACGACGATTATTTGGTCGCTTTTCAGACCAATGGCTTGATTCGTCTCCGGAATACGCCTGAACACGAGATAAAATACAGGGTTGAACCGGTTGATATTTTTTGCGGGGTTTTCTCATTACTTAAAGATGACGAACAGGATATTATATGGATAGGCACCGACGGGCAAGGTGTTTATATATATACTCGCGATATGTTTTCCATTCGTTCCGCTACGTTTGACCACTTGCAGTTTTCGATTCAGAAACCGGTGCGGGCATTATTTCTGGACAACGGCCGGAATCTATGGGTCGGTACGAAAGACGACGGCATCTTGATGGTTGAAGACTACGACAACGGAAATGATTTGAATACCAAGCGAATCAATCATATTATCACAACGAACAGCGTTCTTACAAATAATTCGGTATATGCTTTCGGGAAAAGCGACCGGAATATTCTCTGGATCGGAGGAGATGGGCCGGGATTGAATTATTATTCGTTCAAGGATAAAAAAGTGAAGCGGCTCGCGTCCCAAAGTCCGGAACCAATTTTTTATGTACACTCGATATGCGAAGTGAATGATTCTACCCTTTGGCTGGCTTCGGTAGGCGCCGGAATTTTTAAAATAATCCTTGGCGGATCGATGAATGATCCGTATATAAAATCAATCAAACGGTTTACATTTGTAAAGGATGAGATGTCATATAATTATTTCTTTACGGCGTGCCGGGAAAACGACAGTATTCTCTGGTTTGGAAACCGGGGATACGGTTTGCAGCGTTTGAATCTCAAAACCGAAAAGTTTGACGAAGTCCGGTTTTATAAAAAAGATATTCGAACAATTAACGATATACTAAGCATTTACAAAGATTCGAAAGGAAATATATGGGTCGGCACAAGTTTCGGAGTTCTCAAACTTTTGGAATATAATCCCGTTACCCGCGAAGTTTTTTATGAAAATTACAATGAAATCGAAGGACTTCCGAACAACACGATTCACGGAATACAGGAAGACGACGACGGATTTTTATGGTTAAGCACGAATGGCGGTGTGGCACGTTTTGATACGGACGCTAAAAATTTCCGCGTATATAACCACAAAAGCGGGTTGAATGTATTTGAATTCAGCGACGGAGCGTATTTGCGCGACGATAAAACCGGCACGTTATTTTTCGGGGGAACGAACGGTTTCGTAATGATTTCACCGGATATGTACGCCAATAAAAAGTTCGTTCCCGATATTTATTTTACCGGTTTGAAGATTTATGAGAACGAGTATAACCTGAATGATCTTATACAGCCGGATGCAAAAGGGGAATTTCTTAAACTAAAATATGACCAGAATTTCTTTTCCATTTCTTTTATCGCTTTGGATTATCTGAACGGTCAGAATTGCCGGTATTATTATAACTTGGAAAATTTGAACGACAAATGGATTGATAACGGGACTTCCAACATGGTTAATTTCACGAATGTCCCACCGGGAGAATACGTCCTGCGGGTCAAATGCAACAATGGTAATTTGATGACGGATATTTATTCGCTTCGCATCAAAATACTTCCGCCTTGGTATCAAACCGCTTGGGCTTATGCCGTTTATACAATGCTATTCCTGTTGTCGGCCTATATTACCGTTCAGACAGTCCGGTGGAGATACCGGCTCAAACGGGAAAGCATCATTGAAAAGATGAATCAGCAGCAAAAAGAAGAGATTTACGAATCCAAATTACGCTTTTTTACGAATATCACGCATGAATTTTCTACTCCTTTAACCTTGATTTACGGTCCTTGCGACAGAATCCTGTCGTATGAAAAATCCGACGGTTTCGTGAAAAAATATGCTCAACTGATCATGAAAAATGCAGAGCGTCTTCACTCCCTTATTCAGGAACTGATTGAATTCAGGCGAATTGAAACCGGACATAAGTCATGCGTCATCGCGCGAGTCGATATTTCGGATTCGGCGCGCACGATTGCGGATTCGTTTCTTGAACTTTCGGAGTCGAAAGGCGTTCATTATGAAATTGATATTGAGGATAAAATTGGCTGGAATACGGATGAAAACTGCTTTACAATCATTCTGACAAATCTACTTTCCAATGCGTTTAAATATACGCCCGATAACGGAAAAATAATATTGAAAGTTTATGCAGATATGGAAATCCAAACGCTGAAAATTTCCGTGGCGAATACCGGAAAAGGAATTAAAGAAGAAGATATTCCACTCATTTTTGACCGGTACAGCGTATTGGAAAATTTTGAAAAACAAACGCAAAAAGGAATTTTTGCCCGCAACGGATTGGGATTGTCTATCTGCCACAGTATGGTCAAACTGCTCAATGGAACAATCGATGTCCGCAGCATTCCCGGCGAATATGCCGAATTTAGAGTAAGCCTTCCTTCGGGAGAAATTACTGAAAATGTAAAATCCGAGATTACAGAAAAACAATCCTTGGTTATTTCCGCCAATCCATTGGTTGACAAGCCGGTTGTCGAAGTTGAAAATAACACACCCATTAAGTCCAAATTAACCGTTTTTGTGATTGACGACGATCCGGAAATGCGTTGGTTTGTTTCCGACATTCTAAAAAAACAATACAATGTGGTTGCACTGGAAAATGCAGCTACCGTATTGGAAACGATGGAAACCATTCAACCCCATCTGATTATTTCGGATATCATGATGCCCGAAATGGATGGAATATCCCTGATGAAGCAAATAAAAGCCAACCGTCGCACCTCACACGTACCGTTCATTTTACTGTCCGCAAAAAATACGCCGGAAGAACAGACGGAAGGAATTGCCGCCGGCGCGGAAGCCTATATTGTAAAGCCGTTCAATGTAGAATACATACTGTCGGTAGCAGAACATTTGATTCAACGGCAAAATGATTTGGAAGATTATTATCACTCTGCAATCAGTGCATACGAATTTATGGACGGGAAATTCATACACAAAGAACACAAAAAGTTTTTTGAACGGATTCTTTTCATTATCGATAAAAATTTGACAAATCCCGATTTCTCAACGGAACAATTGGCTTCGGAAATGGGAGTGAGTTCCCGTCACCTTTACCGTAAACTAAAAATAATTACCGATCAGACTCCGGCGGATTTAATCAAAAAATATCGCTTGGTAGTAGTAGAAAAATTGTTGATAACCAGCCTTTATTCGGTGGACGAAGTCATGTACAAAGCCGGATTTAATAATCGGGGAAGTTTTTACCGGATTTTTCAGCAAAAGTTCGGAACTACACCTAAAAAGTACAGGGAAATGAAAACGAATTAGTGGTACTCATTCTGAAAAAACAGTATCTGAAAATTTGGCTATTCCCAAAGATTTTTATAATTTTGCATCAATAAAATATATACAGTTATGGCAGCAAAATTACATAAAACCCAAACAGATACGGTATCTTCCGTAAATGAACCTGTTGTGGCTTATCAGCGGAACAGGAGTAAGGCTATAGTTACTAAAGAACAGATAATAAGCGATTTATATGCAGGTATTCAGGCGCTTAAAGCCGAACAGCGTGGTGAATATGTTAAATTTGGTTCTTTGGATGATTTGATTGCAGAACTTGAAAACTGAAAATAATAATGAATACTACTATTCAAACTCTAGGGGTTTGATAAAAGGGTTAGACAATTGAGAAAAAAATATCATTCATTGTCTGATGATTTAACACAATTAAAATCAGAACTTTTAACCAACCCGTTTCTTGGCATTGACCTTGGTCAAGGGCTTCGTAAAATCCGAATAACAATTACTTCCAAAAACAAAGGAAAAAGCCACGGTGCGCATGTAATTACACATGTTATTATCAATGTTGAAGATACTACGATTACGCTTCTTACAATTTATGATAAAGGAAAACAAGATACAATTTCCAATAGCGAATTAGTAGCCCTGATCCTGACCGAATCCATCTTTACATGCAATGATGAATAAGGGAAATAATATTTCTGTCAAAGAGTTATTTTTATAGCATGTTTTTCACTATATTTGCAACATAAATATTGATATATTTTTTATTAATATGGAACTGAATAGAATAAAAGAAGTCCTTGATGAAAAAGGGATTAAACAGACGTGGTTGGCGGAGAAGCTCGGTAAGAGTTTCAGTATGGTGAATGCGTATTCCTGCAATCGGAAGCAACCAACGTTGGAAGTTTTGAATCGGATTGCAGATATATTGCAAGTGAGCGTGAAAGAGTTGATAATAGATAATAAAGACGAAAAATAGATATGGCAAAAACAACAGACGAAATCAAGGAGTTATTGGCAACCGACCTTTTTAGAAAAGGGATTGCTAAGAAATATATTGTTGTAAATGATGATTATACAACCATTCATTATAATTGTAAAAACAAAACAAAAAGGAGACTGCAAAATCCGGAAGAGTTTGTGCAAGCGACTTCTTTTTTGAAATTAATCTTTGATTACGACTATTTGCCACAAAATATCTCCGTTAACGAATCGCTACAGGTCGGTGCTGAAACCAAAGAAGCAGATATTTTGGTTTACAATGAGAAAAATAACAAAGTGCTGATTGTTGTTGAGTGTAAAGAAGACGGAATCAACGAACGTCAGTTTCAAGTTGCCGTTGATCAGGCATACAGTTATGCTCATGCTTTGGCAGCAACTTATACTTGGGTTACTTCTGGTATCAAAAATGAATATTTTGAATTATCTAATCTTTATCCTGTGGAACGTATTGCCATGATTGATATTCCCAAGCGGGATGGAGAAGTGCAGCGATACAAATATGTAAAAGGGGCATTTGAACCTCCGAAAGGTACCCAAGGAGAACTAATCCAAAAATTCAAATCGGCGCATGATGCTCTTTGGGGTGGTGGGGCATTGGCTCCAACTACCGCTTTTGATGAATTGGATAAGTTGATTTTCTGTAAAATATGGGATGAACGTTGGGATGAGAATAACCCTCGCTCAAAAGGTGAACCGTATGATTTCCAAATTATTTACTATTCTGAGGATAAAGAAGATAAGAATAATCAGAAAGCAAAAACAGAACTCGAAAAACGGATAAAAGCTTTGTACGAAGAAGGGCGAAAGAAAGATTCCGAAGTTTTTAAAGACGATATTAAATTGGATAGACACAAGATTTTTACAGTTGTTCAATACTTGCAAGACATCCATTTGTCCAATACCGATTTGGATGCAAAAGGTTTGGCTTTCCAGCGTTTTATGGGTGAGTTTTTCCGGGGCGATTTTGGACAGTTTTTTACTCCTAATGCCATTGTGCAATTTATTGTACAGGCTATAGGTGTAAATAAAAATTACAGGGTATTAGATACATCTTGTGGTAGTGGAGGTTTCTTAATTCAGGCGCTTAAAGCTATTCGGGAAGAAGCAAATGACGTTTATGCCGGAAGAAAGGACACTAATTGGTTTAATTATTGGCATAACTTCGCGCAAACTCATCTTTTTGGTATCGAGATAAATGAACAAATTTCACGTGTAGCTAAAATGAACATGATTATTCATGACGATGGACATACTAATATCATTACCAACGATGGTCTGAAAAATAACCAAACAATTGAAATAGAGAACCGCACGTTGAATTTTCAGGATGGTACATTTGATTTAATTATGACCAATCCTCCTTTCGGTTCCACTATTAAAGCAGACGAAGTAGAGTATTACAAGGAATATGAACTGTTTGAAAATAATAAAAATAAATGGCGCGTATCTCAAAGTAGTGAAGTTCTTTTTTTAGAAAGATGCTATAAATATCTTAAAGAAGATGGACTTTTAGCAATCATTCTTCCGGATGGCATTATTACCAACTCAACCAATCAATATGTTAGAGATTGGTTGTTGCAGAAATACAGATTATGTGCTGTAATTTCATTGCCGCAACATACTTTTAGTCATGTGAGAGCAATGGTTAAATCCTCGGTTTTAATTTTAAGAAAAAATAGCAATGATACAGTAAGCAAGTTGCATAATAGCCTTGATAATATCAACTACAAAATAGGCGAAAACAAAAATACGAAAGAAGATATAAAAAAGTACATTTTAGAAGAATACAAAAAAGAAAGTGCAGCGATACTACGGAACTATACTGCGATGTTTGTCGATGTTCAGAATATTGGATATGATTCAAGTGGTAATCCAATCGATGACAATGAATTACCGGATGTTGCCAAAAGAGTTGCTGCATTTTTGGAAGGAAATGTCACAAATAATAGGGATATATTTGTCGAATATATTGATTTTGTCGGAAAAAGGTTAGACCCTTCTGTTTATAGAACTTCCTTCACGTTTAAATCAAATAAATATCCATTAGTTAGCTTATCTGAGGTTGCCTATATTGATCCCTCTGTCACTTTATCCAATTTAAATAAGAATGACAGCATTTCTTTTATTCCTATGGAAGCGATAGATGAAGAATATGGTGTCATAAAAGCGTTAAAAGAGAAGAATGTATCAGAAGTTAAAGGGTTTACGAAATTTATAAATAATGATTTATTGTGGGCAAAGATAACTCCTTGTATGCAAAATGGTAAATCAGCCATAGCACGTAATCTTTTGAATGGCGTTGGTTGTGGGTCAACAGAATATTTTGTTATACGTCCCAAAGAATCAGCTAAAGTGCTGGTTAAATATTTACATTTTTTATTAAGAGACAGGCGTTTATTAGAAAGCGCCCAGAATTATTTTGGGGGTTCTGCCGGGCAACAACGAGTTTCAAAAGACTTTTTGATGGAATTAAAAATACCTTTGCCTCCAATTGAAATACAAGAACAGATTATCGAAAATCTTGATGAATCCAACAACGAAATTCAAAGAAAATTGAATGAAATAGAGCGCATTAAAGAATCGGTATTTTATACAATAGAGCACATAATAATTGGTTAGTTATGGCAAAATTAGAAGGGATAATATATAGAACTTTTGACAAGTATGTGGTTTTACGCGGATTTGCTCCTATAGGAGAATTAGCTAATGTATCTAAACGACCTGAAGCATATCAACGCATTGCGAATGATGAACACAAAAGAGATATTGTAAAATTTTTAAAAGGAATAGACTATACCTATTTTCCAGATGTTATTTTGGCTTGTCGAACAAATCAATATGCTGATCTTTTAGCAAGTGTTGCAGATGATAAAGACGTTGATAGCGTAGATGCTACATTTGTTAATGGGTTAAGAGTTTTAAAACAGCGACTACCATATAGTGGTTATAGGGCGAGGCATGCCTTTCTTGAGTTAGAACCTAAAACAATAGATGAAAAATTACCAAGAGTTGATGGAAATCACAGATTAGAACCATTTAGTTCGAACATAGAATGGTGGTATCCATTTGTTGATATACCTGATGAAATTAAGAACGAATCCGATAAAGAAAAAAAAGATGGTTGGATAAAACATCAAGCAAGAGAATATAAGAAACCTTTAAGTAAAAATGTATATCATGAAATTGGATATGCTATGGGTGTTTCTGAAGCAGCAGGTATTAAGCCTCCGATTATTCTTTTATATAAAACTACTTCCACGCATAGAGATAAAAATATTAGTGAGGATCATTTTGTCGGATTTAATTTAAGAGGACTTTCTCAGTTGAGATTTTCTAATTATGATGAACTGGCAAATGGTATTATGGAAAGACTTAAAAAGCATTTTGAACTTTAATAACTAACAATAATGAATACAGAACTCCTCAAGCAGCACATTTCCGCATATAAAAAGTGGATAAATGAAAATAAAGAACAAGCTATATCTGAGCAAGGAGAACGGAAACAACTTTCTTCTGTGTATCAAGCATACACAAAAGAACGCATTTTGTCAATGACAGAAGAAGATATTTACGAATATATCGCTCCCTTATGGGCTATGCTTATTTGGGGGAACAAACAATATGTTGTAAATAAACTCATTAGTGATAATGGGTTGGAGATACTCAAAAAACAAATTGCAAATCTGATATGGGGTTCGGATAAGATTGAAACGCGGTGGGATGAATTTCGAAAGAAGATAAAAGGAATGGGACCTGCTATGATGAGTGAATTGTTATGTAAAACCTATCCTCATGAATATCTTATATGGAATCGTCGAGCTTTGATTGGTTTTGATTATTTAGAAATACCCAATCTTCCTCGTTATGACTATCAGTTAAAAGGAAAAATGTATGCCTATTTATGCGAAAAAGCGAAAGAAATGGCTGTGGTTATGGAAAAAGAACAAATCATTCTACTGATTTACTTGCGGTTGATTACTTTATTTGGCAGGAATTACAAGTTCAGTCAAACCTAAGTAAATTGACGATAGGTAGTATTTCTTCTGATTCTGTTGATGCAATTGAAAAAGTATCTCCAAAAGACAAGGAATTTATTCACAATGATATCAGAGATAAGTTGGCAGAAATTGGTCGTTGGCTTGGTTTTAACACAGACATAGAAAAGAAAGTTGCCGCAGGTGCAATCGTTGATACAGTCTGGGAAGTAATTATTGGTAACATGGGTCGAGTAATTTATGCTTTTGAAGTTCAGACTTCCGGCTCAATAGATAGCTTGATTCTTAATCTAATGAAAGTGAAAAATAATAAAGCAGTTCAAGGGATTATAGCTGTGACAGACCAGAAGCAAATAGAAAAGATTAAAAAAGAGATTGGTGATTTAAGAGAATTCAATGGCGAATTAAAATTCTGGGATTACACAGGAGTCTTGAAAGTGCATGAGTCTTTACAGTATGTAAATGAATCAATTAATAATCTTGGGTTAGTTCCATCCGGATTGTGATAATACAATATGAATTGAAAAAACAAACTTTTAAATAGTAATATGTGGAAAGATTGCGAAACAAATATTGATTTATTAGATTTTGATTACTTAGTAGATGTTACTAAGAAAATTATCTTGGACGATAAATTAACTCCATCAACGATTGGCATTTATGGCGACTGGGGTAGTGGAAAATCCAGTTTGATGGATATGGTAATGAATGACTTGTCTAAAGAGAAAGATGTTTTGTGTATAAAATTCAATGGTTGGCTATTTGAAGGATATGAAGATGCAAAAGTTGCGTTAATCGGTTCTATTTTAGATGAAATAAATAAAGCAAAAACGCCAACAGAAAAAACGAAAAGAACGCTTAAAAATCTATATGACAATATTGATTTCTTTAAACTATCAAGTAAACTGGCTAAATATGGTATTGATTTTCTGCTTACCGGAGGCATATTATCTGTCGCTGATATAACTATCGAAACAATTAAAAGCGCATTGGCATCTAAAGGGAAACAAGTTGAAGAAAAAGAGATAGAAGGAATATTTAAGGCATTCAAAAGCAAGGAAATAAGAAAAAGTGTAAAATCTTTTCATGCTGATTTTGAATCCGTTTTAAAGGAAACGAATATAAAGAGACTTGTCGTATTTATTGATGAATTAGACCGTTGCAAACATGAAACCATTTTAGAAACCTTAGAAGCAATTAGGCTATTCCTATTTGCCAAAGGAACATCTTTTATAATCGGGGCAGATGAACGTCAAATAAGATATGCTGTTCAGATGAAATATCCTGATATAGAGGGGAATCAAATAGATATTGGGAAGGAGTATTTGGAGAAACTGATCCAATATCCGATTCGTATTCCACAATTAGGTCAGAAAGAAGTAGAATTTTACATCATGTGCCTGTTGTTTGAAGATGAAGCAAAAGATAATCTCACTCAGATACAGGATATTATTAAAGAAAAGAAAAAAGAAAATTTTCTTGATTTTGAATTAACCTACGAATTGATTAAAGAAAAATCAGAAGAGTTGGCTGAAAAATTAAAAGATACGATTTCCTTATCAAAACAAATATCATCTGTTCTTGCAAAAGGTTTGAATGGAAATCCCAGACACTGTAAACGTTTCCTTAATGCTATGGAGTCGCGTATGCAGATGGCTGAATATAGAGGAATTAAATTAGATAGAAGAATTCTCTCCAAAATAATGCTTGTAGAATATTTTAAAGATTCTTTTTATAAACGGTTAGCAGAACTCCAAACAATTGATAACGGAAAACCCAAAGAATTAGCGTTAATTGAAAATGACCAATGGAATGATGCGAAAGAATTAAAGATGTGGGAAAATGATGCTTGGATAATAAATTGGCTCAAGATTGAGCCAAAATTAGAAAATGAAGATTTGAAATCTTATTTTTACTTTTCACGTGAAAGTATTAGAAATACTTCCTTTGCAAGGCAACAGAATCTCAGTAAAGATGCAGCATCTACATTAGAACAATTGCTAAGTAATAGTGATTCAGCAAGAAATGATGCAATTAAAAATGCTTCAAATATTAACGAATATGAAGCCTCTATAATTCATAAGGTATTAACATCTAAAATTGAATCAGCTACTGACATTGAAAAATCTACTTTTCTATCCTTTATTGAATGGAGTGCGACCAAGACAGAACTACATATTGAAACTATTGCAATTTTAGAGCGTATATCGGCAAGCAAAATAAAGACATCTTTCATTCCCAAAATAACAGAATTTGCTCTAAAACTGAATGATAAAGCAAAGATTGTTGAATTATATTCAAAATGGCAATCAGAAAATTCTAAATTGAAAAGTGCTATTGAAAATGAAATGAACAATTTAAGACAAACATAATATGGGAACCTCAAGTATGTACAGTGGCCCCAATCGCTCTCCTTTGTTGCCTTCTGATTTTAACGATGAGGGTGGAAACTCTTTTTCCTCGAATCAACCTGAAAAACCAGAGCAAAATCCGGAGAATGGCAAACCAGATGAAGGAAATAAGCCTTCACAAGAATCATCTCCCAACCAACCTCAACATAATCCTTGGCAACAAGCAAAAAGTTCTATGTCAAGATATGCTTCTGGAAAATCAAGTCAAAACGGAAAAACAAGAGCAGTTTCAGATTATGTCAAGGGACATGGAGGAGCTGGAAATGCTGCAAAGTCTGCTAAATCTGCTATAAGAACAACTATCAATATTGGAGATTTCTTTGGCGGTATATCCAAAAAAGGAATAGCGCAAGTATTGAATGAGTATAAAATTCAATTTGAAGGAAGAAAACCCAAAGAAATCTTAAATGATATTATAAATGTACTGGCACCGGTTCCTGATTCAAAAGATAATGCCGTAGCTCGAAAAGCGTTGATAAATACAATGTCTATTATCTATGAGAAATTTGAAGACGAAAAGCAAGATATATCATTATTGGATTCCTTCGATTCTAATATTTCGGAACTGCTTATCACAAAATATATAGAGACATACATATACGAAAGGCTGATAAATGAAGTTGGCAGTAGAATTGAGAAAAAATCTGAAAACAGTTCGGCTGCTGCAAAAATCGAAAAAGAGATACGTGAATATATCGAAACCAAAGTATCTACTACGCTGAAAGATAAACCTCTTTCAACGATAAATTCACAAACAACTAATGTCCATGTCTTGGTTGAAGGATTATATAAACAGTGTTATAAAGTTTTGGAGGACCAATTATGAAAGAGATAATATGCAGAATACACGAAGACGATAAATTTGTAAAAGCAGATATTGATTTTGCTGTTGATTTATTTTCAAAGAATCAGTATTATTACACATTTTGGGACAAACATAAAAAACAATTATATCAAAGCGGAGAATTTAAAAATGCAGCTATTGATTTGTTATACATCTCTTTAATGGTATATTATGCAGATAGAAAAATATCTCGGAAAATAGAAGATGATGCGTGGACTCGACAAATAAAATTATATATACCTGTCCTTGAAATAGATAAATGGAACGAAAATAAGGAACTCCTTGAGAAATTGCTTTCATTTTTAAGCGGTGATATTTGGAGTTTTGAATTTAGAAAAAGAGTTCTAAATCAAAAAGAAGAGCGAGCTTTTAAAGGAATAAAACGCCAAAAGAAAAAATATCAACCCCAAGCAATCTGTATGTTGTCGGGTGGATTAGATTCATTCATTGGAGCAATAGATTTACTTGCGAAAGAAAAAGATGTTTGGTTTGTCGGTCATTATGGTGGCGGAAAGGGAGTGATACAATATCAGAAAAATTTAATCGACAAACTAATAACACAATACCAATTGTCAGCGGAACAATTTTTTAATTTTTTCGCCTCTCCACTTAAAGGGATTGAGGATACAACAAGAACACGTTCTTTTATGTTTTTTGCTCATGCTATAATGTTAGGTTCAGCCGTCAACCAAGATATTTATTTGTATATCCCTGAAAATGGAGTTATTTCATTAAATATTCCGCTTACCAACACAAGATTAGGAAGCAGTAGCACAAGAACAACGCATCCGTTTTATATGGGATTATTGCAACAATTGCTCATTAATTTGGATATAAAAGTCAAGTTGTATAATCCATACCAATTCAAAACAAAGGGAGAAATGATAAAGGAATGTAAAGACCAACTATTTCTCAAAACACATATTTCAGAAACGATGTCTTGCTCCCATCCTGATGTTGGTAGATATAAGAAAGATAGCTCTCCTTCTCATTGTGGAAATTGTTTACCTTGCATTATCCGTCGGGCTGCAATAGAATTTGCATACGGGGTTGATTTATCCATCTATAGAGATAAAGATTTTCAAAATGTAGGCGCCTCAGAAAATCTACGGTCTTTCAAATTAGGAATGAGAGATTACGAGAACAATACGATTGATACAGCTCTGACAGTACAAATATCCGGCCCGATAAATGACAATATTGACAATTATTGTGACGTTTATAAAAAAGGGATGGTTGAATTAAAATCTTTATTGGATAAGCATAATGGCTAATTTATATGATACACATTTTCATTTAGACCTTCAAAGATCGAGGAATGAAGTTATTGAAGAAATTGAATGCAATAAAATATATACAATTGCGGTTACAAACTTACCGCCTTTGTATGAGAAATTAAGAAAAGAAGTTGATAGTAAATACGTAAGGGTTGCTTTAGGTTTTCATCCCGAACTTATTGGACAATATCAGAAGTATATTCCCGATATGTGGCGATTGCTCCCTGAGGCAAAATATATTGGTGAAGTTGGAATTGATTTGAAAACAGGCAAAGAGTGTAAAAATCAGCAAATATCTTTTTTTGAAGAATTAATTAATCAATGCCATTCCCTTGGAAACAAAATACTTTCAGTCCATTCAAGAATGGCGGCTTCGGAAGTCGTATCAATTATCGGAAGTCAATTTAATGGAAAAGTGATTCTTCATTGGTATTCCGGAACAAAACAAGTTCAAATGCAAGCAATTGGAAATGGTTGTTATTTTTCAGTTAATTATGCAATGCTTAATTCTGAGTCCGGTCGGAAAATAATTAACAATATTCCTGATAATAAGATACTTATTGAGACAGATAGCCCATTTACATTCATGAATGGACATCTTTATAAACCTTCTGAAATAGATAAAATAGTGGAAGAAATTGCTAAAATGAAAAATATGAAAGTAGAAAAAATGCAAATAATTCTTTGGGATAATTTCAGACGTTTAGTATCTATTTTGTAATAATGACACAATGAACAACGATAAATTACAACCAACAGACAGCAGTTTCATCCTATATCAAGACGATAATGGAGTAACCAACGTCAATGTTCGTTTCAATGAAACTTTTATAAAATAGGTATTTCATTGCCTGAAATCAAATGATAATAAAAGAGTAAAATTTAAGTTTATAGTAAATATGACAGACATCAACGAATTATTAGAACAACTCAATCTCACAGACGAATCTGTGAGCCTTGAGGCAAAACGAGCAGGCGAAATCGACAAGTCTGTCATGGAAACGGTAAATTCTTTTTCTAATGAACCCAACTTGGGCGGAGGTTATTTGCTGCTGGGCGTGGAACGAGTAGAAAATGGTGAAACGTGGCAATACATCGTTACCGGAATAAGCGACCCCGACAAATTGCAATTGGATTTGAGTTCGCAATGTGCCGATTCTTTCAATCTAACCATCCGGCCTGACATCAAAGTGGAAACAATAGACGGGAAAAATGTATTGCTTGTATTCGTTCCGGAACTTCCTGTTTCACAGAAACCTGTCTATTTCAAAAACCAAGGTTTGCCACGAGGCGCATACAGACGAATCGGTTCCAGCGACCAACGTTGTACCGATGATGATTTATTTATCTTTTACCATCAGGAAGAAGAATTAGATAGCAGTATTATTAAAGATTCGGGATTGGACGACATCAGTGAAGATGCCATTGCTTTGTATCGCAACCTGCGGGCAAAAGTAAATCCTTATGCTGAGGAATTACAATATGATGACATTGAATTATTACAGTCTTACTACAGTAGATATGCGTGGTTCGCTGCTCGAAATGGTACAAAGGGCTTTTAGTCTTGTTTCGGACGATTTGCCCAAAGGCTTTGTATTGCCTGAAGGCGAATTACAAGCGGGTAGTAACGGTCTTCCGGATCGCGTTTTGCGCGAAGCTTTGGTTAATTCGATGATTCACAGAACTTTTCGTGTCAATCAGCCGATACAAATCATTCGTTACGGCAATCGTATTGAGATAAGCAATCCGGGCTTTTCATTGAAACCGGAAGAGCATCTGGGTATTCCCGGTTCAGTCGCCAGAAATCCGATTATCGCAACAATATTTCATGAAACCAATTTGGCAGAAACCAAAGGTTCAGGTATTCGTACCATGCGTACGCTGATGGAGAAGGCACAAATGTTGCCCCCGACTTTTGAGAGCAGTCATGAGCTGAATCAATTTACTATTCGCCTCCTATTACATCATTTCTTGAGAGAAGAAGATATAAAATGGCTTGGCCAGTTTAATACGTTCAATCTGAATGAACAGCAAAAATGTGCACTTTTTTTCATTAGGGAAGTCGGTGCCATAGATAATCCTACTTATCGACAACTGAATGGTGTTGAAATGATTAAAGTCAGGACAGATTTGCACGATATGAAAGAGAAGAAAATCATAACACAAAAGGGCAAAAGCAAGGCAATATACTATGTTCCCGGCGAAGAATTGATAAAATTGCTACCTGTTCAAGAAGAAGATAACAGCTTAACGAACCAGTTGCCTGATGAAACGAACCAGTTGCCTGATGAAACGAACCAGTTACCTGATGAAACGAACCAGTTACCTGATGAATTAAAAGAAAAACTAACCCAATTGAAATACAGGAACAAAAAAGAAGACACAAATAATGTGATATTAGCTTTATGCGAATGGAATCCACTCACATTAAGTCAAATAGCTGGAATAATGAATAGAACCGGCGAAAAGCACTTGTTATATAATTATATTACGCCACTACGCAAACAGGGCAAATTGGAATACACCATCCCTGAAATGCCAAACCATCCCAAACAAGCATATCGGACAGTAAATAAATAATAAATCAGATTTTTGTTACCTTTCCGAAAATAATTCGTCTTAATTATAAAAGTTAATTTTTAATACGAATGAACGCTGAAATTTTCAAGAAAATATTTCTTCCATACCATAAAAAGTTATATCGGATAGCTTATAAATTCCTTGAAAATCAGCAGGATTCGGAAGATATTGTACAGGAAACTTATATCAAACTCTGGCAGAAACGCGATGACTGGGAATCCATCATCAATCCGGAAAGTTTCGCGGTTACTTTACTGAAAAACAATTGTTTGGATTATCTCAAGAAAGTAAAACCGGAAACAAATCCGATTGACGAAATACATATACCTGCGATTGATTCACTGTCCATTCAAATTGACAACAAAGATAAATTGAATCATATTCAATTCATTATGAAACAATTGCCGATTCAGCAACAACAAGTGATTCGATTAAAAATATGGGATAATCTTTCGGACAAAGAAATCGAAAAAATAACAGGATTGACAAAAGGAAATATCAAAGTGCTCGTTTCAAGGGCAAGAAAAAAGATTAAAGAACTTTACCAAAATTGGGAAAAATATGCAAACAGATGATTTTATGAATGAAATAAATATTCCCGCCGGCTTGGAATCCAAATTGGAAACTTTGATCAACCGGTTGGATAAAGAGGAAAAGCAGTCGAAGCAAAAAACGAGACAAATTCGTTTGTGGGCCGGAAGTATCGCTGCAAGCATTGCTGTTTTAATTTCGATAGGATTGTACATCAATGCATCCGGTAAAATGAAAACTTCCGATGCTTCTCAAACGGCAATTGTAGATGATCAGGAGGTAGCTTACCGCGAAGCCGAAAAAGCCTTGGTTCTTGTTTCCCTGAATTTTAACAAAGGTTTGTCCCAACTGGCATTGGTTTCCGACGAAATGGAAAAAACAAATAAAACTTTAGATAAAACATTTAAAACTTTAAGACGATGAAACGCAACTATTTAATTATTGTATTGGGTTTATTATGGGTGCAAACAGGCTTTGCACAAGACAAACTGTCCGATTTATTCAGTAAACTCGACGGTAAGGAAAATGTTACACAAGTAACGATTACGAAGTCGATGCTGAATATGATGCCGGACATGGGCTCTTCCGCAGAAATGAATGGCGTAGATGTCAAAAAAATTGTTGCCAAATTGGAACAAATTGACATTTTCACGTCCAACGATGCCGCCATGAAAAAACTGATGGTCAAAGAAGCAACGGAATATTTTGCCGGCAATAAAGCCTACGAAGTCTTGATGCGAGTAAAAGACGACAAAGACAAAGTCGTCTTTTACGGAAAAAAAGACAACAATCTTTTCACTTCACTCGTTATGTTTGTAAATAACGAAAATGATTGTACTTTAATTCGTTTGCTCGGTAAATTTACACCTCAAGACATTCAGGACGTAACGAAAAAAGCAACCGAAAAGTAATTTATTTTCCCCGGAAAGGCGGTTTTACGACGACAGCTTCAATGTCTTTATTACGGATACGAATGAAAATGTTCGTTGATAAAGCCGCATATTCCGGTTTGACGTAACCCATTCCGATGGCTTTTTTGGTGGCGGGAGAAATAGATCCCGACGTAACATTTCCGATTATTTCTCCGGCCGCATTAACGATTTCGTAGCCGTGACGGGCAATGCCTTTTTCAACCATCTCAAAACCAATCAGTTTGCACGGTACACCGTTTGCTTTTTCAGCTTCCAGTATCGGACGGGAAATGAAATCGTTGCCTTCGGTGAACTTGGTAATCCAGCCCAAACCGGCTTGCAAAGGAGAAGTCGTATCGCTTAACTCGTTACCATACAATGGAAATCCGGCTTCCAAGCGCAAAGTATCGCGGGCGCCCAAGCCCACAGGTTTAATGCCAAATTCAGCGCCGGCTTCAAAAATAGCGTCCCAAATCTTGATACCGTATTCGAGATAAAAATACAATTCAAAACCGCCGCAACCGGTATATCCTGTATTAGAAATAATTACGTTATCAACACCGGCGATTTTTCCGGTAACGAAAGTATAATAAGGGACTTTTGTCAAATCAATATCCGTTAGTTTTTGCAAGGTTTTCAATGCCAAAGGGCCTTGAACCGCCAATTGTGCGATGTGGTCGGAAGCATTTTCCAATTCCGCTCCCACTGTATTGTTTTTTACGCACCAATTCCAATCCTTTTCGATGTTTGAAGCATTGACAACCAACATGTATTTTTCCGGTTCATAGTGATACACCAATAAATCGTCGATAATTCCGCCGTTTTCGTTGGGGAAACAAGTATATTGCGCTTTTCCGACCGATAAAGCAGAAACATCATTGGATGTAAGTCGTTGAACCAGAGCCTTAGCATTCGGGCCTTTCACCCAAAATTCGCCCATGTGGGACACGTCAAAAACACCAACCGCATTGACTACGGCATTGTGTTCTTCAATAATTCCCGAATATTCAATAGGCATGTCATAACCTGCAAATTCATGCATTTTTGCACCGAGACCGTGGTGCAAATCCGTAAAAGGGGTTTTTTTCATTATTCTGTATTTTTGTAAAATAATTTTTGGGGGACAAAGGTAAAAAATTTTCGGCATCTGTGCAACGTTTTAGACTTTTAAAGCATTTATAATAGATACTAACATTAATTTTGGAATATGATGAAAACAAAAATTGCTTTAGTTCTTGCATTGGTAATGGGTGCTTTGGTTTCCTGCGACAATGATGATGGAATACATTGGTAAAATTGTGTGATTTAGAGACCTTTAATAAAATTCAAAGCGGTAGAAGTCGGGTTCCGCTTGATGGAACTGACGTCATGTTTACTGCCTCTATCGAAGGAAAAGAATATTCTTTTTTCAACGGCTATAATGATGAGCACTACCAGCAAAATTAACAATAAAAAACAATTTATCTTATATTGAGTTTGGCTCTGACTTTACTTTGGCTTATTTTGACAAGACAATGGGAACCATTAACGTTAAAAATTAATTTTGAAGATATTTATTTCTCCCTAAATGCAAATACAGAAAAGGAGATGAATATTTTTCTCAACCCTGAACTTCATGATTTTAAGCCGGGAAAATATAAAATTATTAAACGATTTTATGTTTCAGAACTTGGAACAGAGTATTTAAACACAGAGTTTAACATGCAATAAAGCTCCAACAGTTTTTCTCTGCATTGATCACATGATTTGAGATACAGGCAGATTGTTGACGACCGAAACCAACGCTTTCCGAAGTAATATCTTCCACGGTTGGCACGGCGAATGGGAATACCATCATCATCATGCAGTAAACTCTGGTGTGAAAATATAAAAACCGGCAATTTTGTCGCTTTCAGAATTAATTGCTTTGTAATATCAGAGCAGCCTTTTTCAAACCTTTGCCTTCTGCCTCGAATTGAATTTTTCCGGGTTGTTCCGCCGATTGCACGATGGCTACCAGCATGCCTTTGAATACGCTCATCGTTGGAAGGTGGAACTGCTCAATATTGGTGGCATCGCCATTGGCAGCAGCGCGGTAGTTCCCGGCTCCGGTAATCTTGAAACGGATGGAATTGGCGGCATCGGGGCACAGATTACCGTCCCTGTCAACTACCTTGACCGTGATGAACGATAAATCTTTCCCGTTGGCATCAAGGATGGTCCGGTCGGCGGTCAGTTCCAGATGATGCGGTTTGCCTGCCGTATGCAGTTCGGTTTCGGCTACGGATTTGCCGTTGGCATCGTAGGCAACCACTTTCAGGGTTCCCGGTTCGTATTTCACGTCCGGCCACATCAGGCGGTAACGGCGTTGGCGCAAGAGTTGTTGACGGGCTTCGTCGCTGTTGGTTTTAGCCTCGGTCATGCTTTCGTCTTTCGTTACCCGTCCCTGACTTTTTCCGTTCACAAACAATTCAGCTGAAGGATAATTGGTATAAACGAATACCGGCGTAGTCTCGCCTTCCCGTCCCGGCCATGTCCAGTGCGGGAGGATATGCAAAGTTTCTTCCGTTGGGTTCCAGTGACTGCGGTAGAGGTAATACCGGTCTTTGGGTATCCCTGCCAAATCAATAATTCCAAACATGGAACTATGGTTGGGCCAATTGTTGTAATAGGGTGTCGGTTCGCCCAGATAGTCGAAGCCTGTCCATACAAATTCACCGATGCACCATGGATAATCATCGTGCTGTACAAAATCGTCGTCCGGCAAGTTCGACCAGCCCGGATCCCCTAAATCATAACTCGAACACTGGCCGTCGTCGTATTTTTGGCCTGTAGTCCTTGCAGCGGGAAAATGGTAAACGCCGCGTGAACTGATTGTTGAGGCTGTTTCGCTGCCCAAAACAATCCGTTGCGGCAGTTCTTCGTAAGCCTTTTGATAGAATTGCAGACGATAGGTGAAACCTGCCACGTCTAAAGTGGATGCCAAATGGCTTTTTATAGCCCCTTCCACATTGTCAATACCCATCGTACAGGGTCGCGCAGGGTCTTCGCGGTGGCAAATATCCTGTAGGAAACGCGCCGTTCTTGCGCCTGCGGGCGTGCCCTGTCCCGGTATCTCATTGCCGAGGCTCCACATCACTACGGAAGCATTGTTGCGGTAGTTGTGCAGCATGTTTACCATGTCTTTTTCCGCCCAGTCCTTGAAATACAGGTTGTATCCGTTTCTGCATTTAGCCCGATCCCATTCGTCAAAAGGTTCTATCATCATCATGAAACCCATTTCATCACAGAGCGCTACCAGTTCGGGCGCCGGCATATTGTGCGAGGTACGGATGGCGTTGCATCCCATATCTTTAAGAATCATTAATTGTCGCCGCAAGGCGCTTACGTTGATGGCTGCGCCCAAAGGTCCTAAATCGTGGTGGTTGCATACGCCGCGAAATTTGATAACTTCGCCATTGAGAAACATCCCCTTGTCAGGAATGATTTCAAGTTTGCGGATACCGAAACGGGTGGTGTAGGTATCTTTCAGTTTGCCGTCGGCATACAGTTTCGATTCGGCAATATATAAATCAGGCGTGGCGGGCGACCATAAACGGGGCGTTTCTACCACTAAATCCTGTTCAAATGTACGGTTGTCGTACTTGGTCAATACGGTTTCGCCGCGGCTTACCATCTTTTGTTGCCCGTCTTTTATTTCTGTTACCAACGAAAGTTTGGCCGGTAAAGCACCCGGATATTCCACCTTTGTTTTCAGTTTCACTTTGGCAAAATCACGTTCCACCACCGGAGTGGTCAATTGCGTACCCCACACGGGAATATGTACGTCTTCCGTGATGACGAGATGTACATTCCGGTAAATGCCCGCCCCCGGATACCAGCGCGAGGATGATTCGAAATTTTCCAAACGCACGGCCAGTACATTGTCTTTTTCTTTCAGATAAGGGGAAATGTCGAAATGGAAACTGTTGTAGCCATAAGGCCAGTAGCCCACTTCCTGTCCGTTGAGATATACGCGAGCGTTACTCATGGCTCCGTCGAAGAGAATGGAGGCTTTCTTTCCGCTGCCAAAACCGGGGGCCTGAAATTTAACGCGGTACCATCCCACGCCAATAAAAGGCAGTCCGCCGGTACGTCCGGCTTTCAGGCTTGCTTTCGTTTCACCGTCTTGTACGATGGCCACATTCTGCACATCGGCATTCCCGTCGAAAGGGCCATAAATAGCCCAGTCGTGAGGCACGTTTACGGTTTGCCACTTGCTGTCGTCAAACTCCGGCCGGACAGCCTCAACCGCGTCGGTACGCGAAAATTTCCAATTCTTTTCCAGCAGGACTTCCGTCCTCGTTTGAGCCGTCCCAACTAAGGAAGCGCCCAGCAACAGCACGAATAATAATTTAACTTTCATCTCTTATCGTGTTATTATATAATGATTACTGTTTTATACTTTTTCTTATCCATATAATCTTATTTTGTTGTGTATTTCCATGCTTAAATTGTCAATTGTTCTATCCTGCAACCAACCTCTTTTCCACTGAATGCGATGCCCAGCAGAATGACTTTCCGGTCAAGAAACGGCTCATAATACTGTTTCTCGCGGATTTGTGCGATAGCCTGGTCGAGTAGGGTATCAATTTTTGTAGTAGCGTGGTATTTCAACTCTGCCACTACCGCTAATCCGGGTTGCTGCAACACCGCATCTATACGCCCCCGGTTGGTCGGCTTTTCGCTTTGAATATTGAAACCCAGCATGGTCATCCATGCCTGAAACAGGATATGATAACGGGCTTCATTTTCTATATTTTCCGCTTCCGCCCTGGCTTTGTTTCTCGACTTGGATGCTTTTAAAGTGTAGGGAACGTCGGCAAGCATCTTACGCATATTATTCGCAAAGCCTTCTGCAT
>BNTV01000044.1 GCA_025996865.1 Bacteroidia bacterium | reverse complement strand
AATTTCATTATTGTACCATATCATCCGATCCGCAAATTGCCGTACAAGATGCCAATTGGACAAAATTCACGATTGATGATCCGAATTTCGATGCACAATATGAAGTGCTGAAATTTCCTGACAATTCAACTTCGTATGAAATCGAATTAACGCAACACATTCTGAGTACAGCAATGACAGTCGATGACGGATGGTCAACTACTGCATTTATCCTTGGCGGCAATGGTTTGACGATTACGAAAATTACATTGACAGGGAACTGATAAATAGATAATGAGGCTGTCTAAAAAGGGTTTGTACCCGGCCTACGGCTCGCAATGACGAAGCGGGACTTTTGAGACAGCCTCTTATTGTTTAAAAATATATATGACAAAAATTAATTTTCACCAATTGTTTTTTATTACCCTGCTTTTTCTGTGGGCCGGTTGTGAAAAACCGGATAATCCCATTGACGACCCGGAAATTCCGGCGCCGGTAACTCCTGTTATCCCGAATTTGGTTGTGCCGAATCCCTCGTCCGAAGCCGTCCGGTTGTACGATTTCCTGAAAGCGAATTTCGGTAAGAAAATTATTTCCGGAACGGTTGCCAATGTATCGTGGAACACCAACGAAGCCGAATGGGTGCATCAACACACCGGAAAATATCCGGCTTTGAATTGTTTTGATTACATCTTTTTATTCGCTTCTTCGCCGGGTAGCGGCTGGATTGACTACGGTGATACAAAGGTCGTGGAAGATTGGCGGAATGCAGGCGGCATTGTCAGTTGTATGTGGCATTGGAACGTACCGAAAAGAGCGAATAGTACCGGCAACGATTACAGTTTTTACACGGAAGAAACCGATTTCGATATTCGCGAAGCGCTTAAATCCGGCACACGTGAAAACACGATCATGATGGCTGATCTGGAGAAGATTGCAAACTATCTGCTGTTGTTGAAAAACAAAAATATTCCCATCCTTTGGCGACCTTTGCACGAAGCGATGGGCAATTACGGTAAATATTCCGGCGGTACGGCTTGGTTTTGGTGGGGCGCAAAAGGGCCGGAACCTTTTAAAAATTTGTGGCGATTGATGTTTAACTATTTCAAAAACAAAGGATTGAATAATCTTATCTGGGTTTGGACAAGTGAAAGCGGCGATGACAATTGGTATCCGGGCGATGAATACGTGGATATTATCGGCCGTGATATGTACAATCAAAAAAGCGCTAACGCTATGTTCCTCGAATACAAAAACTTGGAACAGTGTTTCCCGAACAGAATCGTTTCGCTCAGCGAGTGCGGCAATGTGGCCGGAATCGGGGAACAACTCAATGCCGGCGCCAACTGGTCGTGGTTCATGACTTGGTATGACTACGACCGCACGCTGACTCCGGGCAGCGCCGCGTTTCAATCGGAAGCGCACCAACACGGGGATGCGGCTTTTTGGCGAAATGCTTTTGCTACCGGTAAAGTCCTTTCACGGGAGGATTTGAAAAACCCCTAAATCCCCTAAAGGGGAGGCTTTGCCGTACCCTAAAAAATAAACTCACTGCCCAACTCCTCCTTTAGGGGGCCGGGGGGCAAAATTATTAAAAGATGAAAAAAATTTGTATCTATTTATTGGCTTTAGGATGGATATCCCAATTTTATAACTGCACGGAAAAGAATGTCTATTTAGACAAGACGCAACCCATTTCCAAACGGGTAGAAGACCTGCTGGGCCGCATGACTTTAGAAGAAAAAGTCGGACAGATGAATCAGTTTGTCGGTTTGGAACACATCAAAGCCGCCGAAAAAAACTTGACGGAAGAAGATTTGAAAAACAATACCGCCAACGCATTTTATCCCGGCACGAAACTTTCCGATATCGAACAGTGGACAAAAGAAGGCCTGATCGGTTCTTTCCTGCACGTGCTCACCATTGAAGAAACGAATTATCTGCAAAGCCTTGCCATGCAGAGCCGGCTGAAAATTCCCCTGATTATCGGGATAGACGCCATTCATGGCAATGCCAACGCTCCCGGCAATACGGTATATCCGACCAATATCGGTCTGGCTTGTTCTTTCGATACGACAATGGCTTACAAGATTGCTCAACAAACAGCGCAAGAAATGCGTTCCATGAATCTCCACTGGACATTCAATCCGAATGTGGAAGTCGCCCGCGATCCCCGCTGGGGAAGGGTAGGGGAGACTTATGGAGAAGACCCCTGTTTGGTCGCTCTGTTGGGCGCCGCAAGTACGAAAGGTTATCAAGGCGACTTCGGTCCGGAGAACGTATTGGCTTGTGTCAAACATTTTGTCGGTGGCAGCGAACCGATTAACGGAACGAATGCCGCTCCTGCCGACCTTTCGGAACGAACCCTCCGCGAAGTATTTTTTCCGCCGTTTAAAGCCGGAGTTGAAGCCGGCGGCGGTTCTTTTATGACGGCGCACAACGAAGTGAACGGTGTTCCGGCACACGCCAACGAATGGTTGATGGAGGACATCCTGCGCAAAGAATGGGGCTTTAAAGGCTTCGTCGTCAGCGACTGGATGGATATCGAACATTTGTATGACGTCCACCATACCGCTTCGTCGATTAAGGAAGCTTTCTACCAGAGCATTATGGCCGGTATGGACATGCACATGCACGGTATTCTCTGGAACGAATACGTTTGCGAATTGGTGAAAGAAGGACGTATTCCGGTGTCAAGAATTGACGAATCGGTACGCCGGATTCTCTACGCCAAATTTCAACTGGGTTTGTTTGATAACGACCCTCTTTGCGACCCCGGAAAATCGGCTCAAATCCGTTTGAGCGCCGAACACCGGGAAACGGCTTTGGAAGCGGCTCGCAACGGGATTGTCCTGTTGACCAACAATGGTATTTTACCTTTGGACGAAGCCAAATACAAAAAAATAATGATTACCGGTATCAATGCCAACGATCAGAATATCCTCGGCGATTGGTCGGCATTGCAAACAGACGAAGATGTAATTACAGTACTCGAAGGCCTGCAAATGATTGCCGCAAATAGTGACGTCAGCTTTGTCGATCAAGGCTGGGATCCCCGCAATATGGATCCGGCCAAGCTGGAAGAAGCCGCCCGGAAAGCGAAAGAAGCCGATGTAAACATTGTAGTTGCCGGTGAGTACATGATGCGTTTCCGTTGGACAGACCGGACAAGCGGAGAAGATACCGACCGCTCGGATATCAATCTCGTCGGTTTGCAGAACGAATTGATTCGGAAAGTGAAAGCTTCCGGAAAACCGACAATTGTCGTCCTGATTTCGGGACGTCCTTTGGGCGTAGAATGGGCGGCCGCCAATGCGGATGCCCTGATAAACGCTTGGGAACCGGGAATGTACGGTGGACAAGCCATCGCCGAAATCCTTTACGGAAAAGTAAATCCTTCGGCTAAATTAGCAGTTACCATCCCGCGTCACGTCGGACAGATACAAATGATTTATAATCATAAGCCTTCCGCGTATTTTCATGGTTACAAAGGAAGTTCCAACGAGCCGTTGTTCCCGTTCGGTTTCGGTTTGAGTTATACCACATTTGAGTATGGCGATATTCAATTGGATAAAACGGAAATTTCAAAAAATGAACCGGTAAAAGTAAACATTCCGGTGACCAATGCCGGTTCGCGCGAAGGAACAGAAATTGTGCAGCTTTACATTCAGGATGAGTACAGTTCCGTAACCCGTCCGGTGAAAGAATTAGCAGGTTTTTCGAGAGTGAAGTTAGCTCCCGGAGAAACGAAGACGGTAGAATTAACCATTACCCCAAAGCAATTAGGCTTTTTAGACAAAAAGATGAATTGGGTGATAGAGCCGGGGACTTTTAAGGTCATGGCCGGCTCTTCTTCGCGCAAGGAGGATTTGAAAATTGCAGCCTTAAAGGTTAAAGAATAAAGAAACAAGATGATGGGCGTTTCATGCCCTCGTAGAGACGCCCAATTGGGCGTCTCTAACCAAGCCTTGTCCCGTCAGGGACAAAATATTGGTAGAAAAAAGACAATCTCCATGATGCGCCGTCCCGTTAGGGACGGAATATGTTTATTATTCAATCTGTTCTTTCCGCCACGTGTCGTGGATCAATGAAATACGATTTCGAACGGCGAATATACCGTGAATGTGTATTTGCAATATGTCACTTTTAAAATGTTAAATATTTCAATTTATATAAAAATAATTGCTGTTTTATTTGAATAACAGTAGAAATATATCTACTTTTGTGGTGTCAAACAATAATTAATGAAAAAATGAAACGATACAAAGTACGTGAAATTTTACAGATGCTAAAAGAGGATGGATGGTATTTGGTTGTGATAGAAGGAAGTCATCGGCAATTTAAGCATCCGGTCAAAAAAGGGCGAGTGACCGTAAACGGCAGGGATAATCTGGTACTCGATCAATTTTTATTAAACAGTATTTTCAAACAAGCGGGCTGGCGTTAATACAGCCTCTGAATAAACAAAAGATATGGAAACTATTAAGGTAAACATTTATTGGGATAAAAATTACGGTGCAGTGAGTGACAGCGTTTTAGGATGTGTTGCTGTTGATAATACACTGAACGGAGTAAAAAAGGGGTATGAATCTGCTTTAGAATTGCATTTTAAGGGAATGAAAGAAGATGGCGAAACAGTACCCGAACAGTATGAATTAGTGTTTGAATTGACCGTACAGGCATTATTACATTCTTTGGAAGGGAAAACAACCTTGACGGCAATACATAAAATGTCCGGCATAAATCTAAAACAATTAAGCCACTATTACACCGGAGAAAAACAACCGCGTCATGCTCAGCGGAAACGGATTGTAGATGGAATCCAAAAAATAGGAAAGGAATTAGCATCTGTTGTGTAATTATTGTTTGACGACTTTTTTCACAACAAGCCCGGCATCACTCACCTGATGCCGGGTTTTTTATTACCTGAATCTTACCACCGCAATACGGACAATTGATTACATCCGTCACTCGTAGAGACGCCCAATTGGGCCTCTCTAACCCAATTGCCCTGATAATCATTTTATTTTTACTTGCATATTTGTTTATTTTGCCGTATATTTATCCCCAATTCGGTGATAACAAATTTTAGTATGGATAAACGAAAACTTATTTTGAGCATATTCCTTGTAATCAGTCCGATAATGCTGTACTGCCAAAAAAGCGGAATTATCGCACAAGGTGCAAAAGTGGAAAAATTGGCCGGCGAATTTGCTTTTACGGAAGGCCCTGCGGCCGATTCGAAAGGCAATGTATATTTTACCGACCAGCCCAATGACCGGATTTACAAGTGGTCAACCGATGGCAAACTGTCACTGTTTATTGAAGGTTGCGGACGCGCCAACGGCCTGTATTTCGATAAGGACGGATGCCTTTTGTCCTGTTCCGACAGGGATAATGAACTTTGGAGTATCGACATGAAAGGAAAACATCAGGTATTGGTTACCGGTTATGAAGGTAAAAAACTCAATGGGCCAAACGATTTGTGGCGTTCTCCCCAAGGCGGAATTTACTTTACCGATCCGATGTACCGGCGGGATTATTGGACGCGCGATCCGCAAATTCAACAAAACGGCCGGCACGTTTATTATCTGTCGCCCGACCGGAAAAAGCTCGTCCGGGTAGCCGGCGATTTGAAGCAACCCAACGGCATTGTCGGTTCTCCCGACGGGAAATTATTATATGTGGCTGATATAGACGATAATAAAACTTTTGTTTACCAGGTGGAGAAAGACGGTTCCCTCTCCAATAAACGCTTGTTCACTTCCAAAGGTTCGGACGGCATGACCATCGACAACCAAGGTAATATCTATTTGACAGGCAAGGGAGTAACCGTTTTCAATGCTGCAGGCGAACAAATCGAACACATTCCGGTCGAAGCGAATTGGACAGCCAATGTTTGCTTCGGGGGAAAAGACAGGAAAATACTTTTTATAACCGCTTCGGAAAATTTGTACGCTTTGCGCATGAATGTACGGGGAGTTAAATAAATAACATTCAAACAGAAAAAATTATGAATAGAAGAACATTTATTCAGGCAAGTTTGGGAGGCTTGGTCGGATTGGCAGTGATGAATCCCGGGTCGGCTCATGCGGGACTGACGGTAACTTCAGGATTGAAAGTGGATAAGGTGAAGTTGGGTAAGACCGGGCTGAAAGTCTCGCGCATAGCGATGGGTACGGGAACGATCGGATCAAACCATTCCTCGAATCAAACGCGCTTAGGTATGGACAAGTTTGTGAAATTAGTGCATCACGCTTATGAAAAAGGAATTTCTTTCTTTGACATGGCCGACAGCTACGGTTCTCATTCCTTTATCGGTCAGGCAGTGAAAGACATAAACCGGAAAAAAGTAACCCTGATGACCAAGATGTGGACTTTCCCGGACGGCACACCTCAGGCGAAAGATGCGGACAAAACGCTTGTCCGTTACTTGCAAGAAGTCGATACGGCTTATTTTGATATTTTGTTGATGCACTGCATGGGAGAAGGTAACTGGCCTGAAACGAGGAAATACTACATGGACGCTTTTTCCAAAGCCAAACAAACAGGTCTCGTGAAAGCCGTAGGCGTTTCCTGCCATAACTTGGAAGCGTTGAGACAGGCGGCTTCCAATCCTTGGGTGGACGTGATTCTTGCCCGCATCAATCCTTTCCAAACCCTGATGGACGGAACGCCCGAAGTGGTTGGCAAAATTCTTGAGGAAGCCCAAAAGAATGGGAAAGGCGTGATTGGTATGAAGATTTTTGGTGAAGGCAAACATGTTTCCGACGAAGAAAGGCAACGTTCTATCAGCTACGTACTTACACAAGGAAATATTCACGGCATGACCCTCGGTATGGAATCGGAAGGCCAGATTGACGATGCGGTGGAAAGAGTAATGAAAACCTTGAAAAAATAAGCCTGCGGGGTTTGTTTTTTATGTTATTAAACATAAACACTAAAAAAACGCAAAAATTAGTAGGTTATTCTAAATTTTTATCTTTACATTTGCAGAAGCTTTATCGCAAAAGTAAGTTGAAATATCTGTGGGAGTATTATTGAAGGACATAGCAAAAGAGTTAGGACTTACGTCAACAACCGTTTCGTGGGTGCTATCCGGTCAGGGTGACAAGCGGGCAATCAGCTTGGAGACCCAGAAGAAAGTCATGAAATATGCCAAAACAGTCAATTACCAGCCGAATCTGTTGGCAAGAGGCTTAAATTCCGGAAAATCCGAAACCATCGGCTTGGTTGTTCCTTCCATTTCCGACACCTTTTATTCTTCCATCACCAAAGAAATTGAGCATGAAGCCGAAAAATTGGGCTATTCATTAATTATATGCAGCTCCGAATCGGAAAAAGAAAGGGAAATACGAATGATTAACATGTTGAAATCCAAACAAGTAGATGGAATTATTATTGCTCCCACCAAACGCTCGCGGAAACAATTCGACACTTTCCTGAAAGAATCGTTCCCTTTTGTTTTATTCGACCGTTTCTTTTCCGACATGGACTCCAATTATGTAATTATTGACAACGAAAACAGCAGTTGCCAATTAGTTAAACATTTGGTGGAACAGGGGCGGAAAAAAATTGCTATCATTACCACTAACCCGCATTTGGAAACACTGAATATGCGTTATAACGGCTACAAAAAGGCTTTGACGGATTCAGGCATGGAAATCAATCCCAATCTCTACGGCTTCGTAGAATATGAGAATTACGAAAAAAACATTATCCCGGTATTGGACAACATTTTCGAAAACGTTCCCGATGTGGACGGTTTTTTCTTCACAACACATATTCTTGCATTAGAGGCTTTTCTGTATTTTCATGACAGGAACATAGATATCAATGGAAAAGGATACGGTTTAGCCTGTATTCATGAAGTATCCGCTTTCAGAATCTTATCGCCCAATATCAGCGTAGCCCGTATGCCGGTGGAAGATATAGGTAAAAATGCGGTAAGAATATTATATGATAATATTGAGTATGTCGGAAAACATAAAAAACAGAATTACCCGTGCAGCAAAATGATATTGCCATGCACATTGAAATTGAAATAAGTTTTTTCTGCTTTATTTACTTAATCGGTAAAGTTGAAATAAAGTAAAACAAGAAAATAAGCAAAATAAAATTAACTTAACACTAATATAATATGAGAAAGAAAAATTTTCATAGAATCAGCACGACCGCTTTGCTGATAGTAGTAATGATTGGAAGTTCCCGGTGTACGCCGGAAAAAACATCCAAAGCGCATTACAACGCCGATGACGTTCAAACGGAATTTCTGGATCGCGGCGTGGTAGCTTTCACCCGCGCCGACTCGTTGATCTACATCGGTTGGCGGCTGTTGGAAGACGACCCCGCAGACATCGCGTTCAACGTCTATCGCAAGTTGATTGGCGCCGTTCCGGACAATGATTATGTGAAAGTGAACCGCGAACCCGTCACCTCTTCGACCAACTATTCAGTATAAATATAAATTAATTAGTAAAAAAATGAAAATTCATCTATTATTATTACGTACTTTCTTTGTGATTTTTGTCTTGTCACTGACACAATGTACCCCTAAGCCAAAAGATACTTCCGCTAAATGGGGCGACGAACTGATGGCTTATGCGACGCAAGAGTATATGCCGGCCGATAAATATGTATGGGACTGGGCGCAGGCGACTATGTTGCGGTCAATAGCAGACCGTTGGGAAAATAATATTGACAAGGACAATATGTTGAAATACATCCGTCAGGCAATGGATGTTTCCATGGATAAGACCGAAGGAATACATCCTAATGTGGTGGCGTCCGGATTTGGCATGGCGTTTTTGGCCAGGGTAACGGGCGAGGAAAAGTACCAGCAGAAAGCGTTGGAGATTTATGAACAGTATCTCCATATCGTGAGAGCGTCCAACGGTGGTGTTTCGCACAGGGACAATGTAGTGGAATTGTGGGACGATACCGTCTATATGATTGCTTTGTTTCTGAACGAAATGTATAAACTGACCGGCGATGAACAGTATCTGAAAGAACTGACATTCCAGATTCTGGCACATGTGGAAAAATTGGAAGACCCCGAAACCGGTCTGTGGTACCATGGATGGGATAATGACACCATTCCCTTTGACGACCAGTGCAGTATGCTTGGATGGGCGAACAATCCATACCGGCGGGGCGAAGAGTTCTGGGGGCGCGGCAATGGATGGGTGGCTATGACGCTGGTTAACACCCTGCATCTGATGCCTCAGGGCATGAAAGAAAGAACTGCGTTGGAAGCCTTGTATCTCAAAATGATGCAAACCTTGCTCGGCTTGCAGGATAAAACAACGGGACACTGGTACCAGTTACCCATCTATCCGGGAGAAGCCGGGAATTTCATTGAGAGTTCGTGCACGGCCATGTTCGCCTACGCCATGACGGTAGGAATCGCTGACGGACTCCTGCCCCCCGCGACCTATTTACCGGCGCTGGAAAACGCCTGTCAGGGCATCGAAAAGTTCAGTCTGAAACGGATAGAACCTTCCCGGCTGACTCTGACCAATGTTTGTTCAGGCACGTGTGTAGGGAATAAAGCCTACTATTTCAACCGGAAAGTGGTGGATGGCAATCACTATGCACTGGGTGCAGCGATTATGTTCTATGACCAATATCACTTACTGGAAACAGCATCTACCCATCGCAAGATGTAAAGCAAGGAAATGGTACGCACGGTGGTGTGGGAGGTCGAAACGGGAAATAATCCCGATTCTCCTACCCGATTCCAAACGTTCTTTGACATATTGTTTACACGCTTAAATTTAATTGAGAATTGAGAATTATTTTATTCTCAATTAGTTTGTTTATCTTTGCAACAACTTAATAAAATAAGCATACATTGGAAGAAGGTAGTTTATTAGATAAGAAGTCGTTGCGTTTTCTGAAAGGGAAAAATACCGATTAGGATGAGTTGGCGAAAGATTGTATTTCTTTTGCTAATGCTCATGGTGGAAATATCTTGATTGGAATTGAAGACGGAGATAAATTACCTCCTGAAAATCAGCGAATTGAAGATAAAAATATCCTTGATACTCTTCATAAGAATATTACTCAACGGACTATCAATGTTGTAGTTAAAGTGACTCTTGAGATTGCAGCTAATAAGTCGGAATATATCAGACTGAATATTATCAGGAATGTCCATTCCATTGCATCTACGACTGATGGCAGGCTTTATGTCAGGATTGCCGATGAATGTAAACCGGTAATGCCTGATGAGATTGTCCGGCTTGCAGCTGAAAAAAATGCTTTTATCTGGGAGAAACTGACGACCAAACAGGTAGATAACTCTAATTTCGATGAAAAGAAAAAAACGGACTTTTTGCACGATGTCAGGACTTCTCCCCGAGTAAGCGCTTTCGTAAAACAAAAATCCGATGAAGAAATTCTTGAATACTATGAATTTCAGAAAGATAACTATCTGACTAATTTAGGTATTCTTTGGATTGGACAACGAAGCGACCGCTCTTCTTTATTGTTTGCGCCGATTATTCAGGTAATCCGGTATAATGAACAGGAAGAAAAAGTTTGGAAATTTCTGTTGGATGATTTTTATCTGAATCCCAAGGAAATCTTGGAAAGCATCGTGCGCGATGTTCCCGATTGGCAGGAAAGTATGGAAATTCCCGATGGAGCATATCGCAAAAATGTTCCTTTCTATCCGATTGAAGTAATCAGGGAATTGTGTGCCAATGCGTTGGTTCACAGAATATATACCACGCGCGGAGATATTTTCATTAACATTTTTCACGACCGGTTGGAAATACATAGTCCGGGATTATTGCCTTATGGCGTAACGCCGAAAAATATTTTATCCAAGTCGGTCAGAAGAAATGAAAATTTGTCCAAAGTCTTTTTCGACCTGAACCTGATGGAACGGGAAGGTAGCGGCTACGATATGATTTATGCCAAACTATTGAGTATAGGCAAATCACTTCCGGTTGTATATGAAGGTGATGATAGAGTAACCGTTACTGTTTCAAAGAGATTTGTCAATAAAGAGATTGTGTTGTTGATGGATAAAGCGACCAATGAATTTCCTCTGAAACAAAAGGAAATCATCACGCTTGGGTTATTAATACAACAACCTTATTCGGCAACAGAACTATCTAAGTTGTTGAATCAAGGCGAACAACAAAGTTTAAGAGAGTGGCTTGGCAGTCTGTTGGAATATGATTTGGTTGTAAAATCGGGTGAAGGTAAAGGGACACTTTATGAAATCAATCCTGAGTTTATCCAAAATAAGAATTTCAAAGGGAAAATTAATCTGAAGAATATTGAAGATTCTCGGTTAGAAGAATTGATTTATAGAGATATAGCTGTTTATCCGAAGAGTTCGGTGAGTGAGATACAAAAGAGAATTGGAGGAGAAATAAATATTTTTAAGCTCAAAGGGATGCTTAAAAATATGTTAAATAAAAGAATGTTGATTTCTGAGGGTGAACGGAGATGGATGAAATATTCTATAAAGTAAAAATCTGTGAGAAAACTACTGTTTACTTCATAGAATTACTTTATAGAACCCTATTGGGGAAGAAGAAATTTACAGTCAAATAATATATCTCACAGAAACAAAGCAACTTAAACAAAGTTTTCTATAAAGTAGAAATCTGTTAGAAAACATCAATAAAGCGTGTAAACAAAATTCAAAGTTTACATGCTTTTTTATAAATAATAATAACCAAGGAGGCAAGACTCCTTGATAAAACAACGTAATATGACAAAAAAAGTAATCGGCATCGACATTGGCGGCACCAAAATTGCCGTCATCTATGCCATCGAAAGTGACGGAGCAATTGAAATTGCCGACAAAATCCGGTTTTCGACCACAACGGTCGAGGAAACCATTGATGCTATTTTCCTCAATATAGAGGAAATATTGAGTCGAAACAATTTAGAGGCGCAGCAAGTTCACGCCATCGGCATCAGTTGCGGAGGTCCGTTGAACAGCAAAACCGGCGTGGTAATGTCGCCTCCCAATCTTCCGGGATGGGACAATATCCCGATTGTGGACAGGATTACGGAACGTTTCGGGATTCCCTGCGCTATCCGCAATGATGCTAATGCCTGCGCCTTGGCCGAGTGGAAATTCGGCGCGGGACGGAGCACGCAAAACATGGCATTTCTTACTTGCGGCACCGGTTTGGGCGCGGGTTTAGTGCTGAACGGGCAACTCTACAACGGCACTAACGACAATGCCGGTGAAGTCGGGCATATCCGCATTTCGGAATATGGACCCGTAGGTTACGGCAAAGCCGGTTCGCTGGAAGGTTTCGGCAGCGGAAACGGTATCGCGCAACTGGCGCAGATGAAACTGTCGGAAAAATACCAAATGGGTGAATCCGTAGCGTGGTGTCCTGCCGGAGAAATTCCCAACGTAACCGCCAAAACGGTAGCCGAAAACGCTCAAAAGGGCGATGCTTTGGCATTGGAAATTATCCGCATTTCGGCGCAGGGGTTAGGCAAAGGGTTAGCGATTTTGCTCGACATTCTCAATCTCGAATGTATCGTGCTGGGAAGCGTTTATGCCCGCAATGAAAATCTTTTCTATCCCTTGATAGATGAGGTATTGCGCAAAGAAGCCTTGCCGCTTGCCTATCAGGTTTGTAAAATCAAACCGGCGGAATTGGGCGAAAGTATTGGCGATTATGCGGCGGTTTCGATTGCTTGTGAGTATTCTTCAATTACGAATTAAAAATTACGAATTACGAAAATGGAACAAATTATTCGACAGAGTTTACATGAGGCTTCGGAGAAACTGTTGCTGTTTATTGATAATCCTTCCAATTTGGGGGATATTGGGCGGGCGGCTACGGTTATGTCCGATGCCTTGAAGAAGGGGAAGAAAATTATTAGTTGTGGAAATGGTGGCTCGCTTTGCGATGCTACCCATTTTGCCGAAGAATTGACGGGGCGTTATCGGAAAAACCGCTTGCCCTTGCCTGCTATTGCTATCAATGACCCCGCTTATATGACTTGCGTGGGGAACGATTTTGCATTCGATGAAATTTTCAGCCGGTATGTGGAAGGGGTTGGGCAACAAGGCGATGTGCTGCTGGCTATCAGCACAAGCGGAAATTCAGGTAACATCGTCAAAGCTGTGGAAGCCGCTCAAAAGCGAGGTATGAAAACCGCTGCGCTGACTTGCGATACGGATAATTTGCTTCGTAAAACTGCGGATGTGGCTGTTTGTGCGCCTGCTTCCGATTATTCCGACCGTGTGCAGGAAATTCATATCAAAGTGATTCATATTATGATTCAGTTGATTGAAAGTCAGTTAGCAATTTAATTTATATAAAATAACAATCGTATGTCAAAATTATTCAATATCAGTATCAGCGTCTTTCTAATCCTCTTGTTGGCATCTTGCCGGCAACAGGCAACAGTGAAAGAAGAAAAATTGGAGTTGGTTACCTATCCTTTCGGTGACCCCGACCCTGTAGCCCACCCGGGAAGCAGCTTTTATCCGTATTTCAAGTTTGAAGGTTATTCCCACAAGGGAGAGCCGCAAACGTGGAATACAGTCGTGTTGGAAAACGATTATATCCGCGTAACCGTGCTTCCTGCTTCCGGCGGGAAGATATGGGGCGCTGTGGATAAAACCACCGGCGAGGAGTTTATCTATTTCAACCACGTAGCGAAATTCCGCAACATATCCATGCGGGGACCCTGGACTTCGGGCGGTATCGAACTCAATTTTGGCATCATCGGTCATGCGCCCACTACCGCTTCGCCGGTCGATTATTACACCCGCAAGAACGACGACGGCAGTGCCGCTTGCTTCGTATCGGCTTTCGACAGGGTAACCCGCACCGAATGGCAGGTGGAAATCAATCTTCCGGCAGACAAGGCGTATTTTACGACTTCCGTCAACTGGCACAACACCTCGCCGCTGCCCCGTCCGTATTACCAATGGATGAATGCCGCCTACAAAGCAGCGGATGATTTGGAACTGTTTTTCCCCGGACAACATTACATCGGTCATGACGGCGATGCCCACAAATGGTCAGTCGATGAACAGGGCAGGGACTTGTCCAAATACAGGCAGCAGACCTTCGGCGGCGACAAGTCGTATCATATCTTGGGCAATTACAATGGTTTCTATGGAGCCTATTATCAAAACAGCCAACACGGCTCGGTGCATTACGCTCCGTTCAACGACAAATTGGGCATGAAATTCTTTCTCTGGGGATTGTCGCGGCAGGGCATGATATGGGAAGACCTGCTCACCGACACCGACGGGCAGTATGTGGAATTGCAATCGGGAAGACTTTATAATCAAGCGGTTGCCCACAGTCAATCTACGCCTTTCAAGCAATACGCCTTTGCGCCTTACGGCACGGACACCTGGACGGAATACTGGTATCCGGTAAAGGCAACCGGAGGCATTGCGAAAGCCAACGATTATGGTGCCTTGAACGTAGCCAAAAGCGACGGGACGGTGACACTCAGTTTCTCACCGGTGCAGAAAATCAACGATGATATTGTAGTCAAAGCTGGCGACAAGGAAATATTCAGAAAACATTTGTCATTGAATGTTTTGCAGACTTGGACGGAAACCATAAACCTGTTAAGTCTTAAAGACCTAACAGGTTTGCAGGTCATTCTGGGCGATAATCGTTTGGTTTATTCCGAAAAACCGGAAGATAATCTGTTGTCGCGCCCGGTTGTTTCGCCGGACAAATTCGATTGGAACAGTGCTTATGGCTTGTATCTGCAAGGTGAGCAGGAAATATACAGCAACCGGTACGGCACAGGAGTGGATTGGCTGAAAAAATCTTTGGCAATTGAGCCGTTTTTTATTCCGGCAATCCGTGATTTGGGTTTTGTTTACTATCAACAGGGAAATTATGCAGCAGCAGATTCCTGCGCCCGCATCATCCTGTCTATCAACACCTACGACCCCGACGGCAATTTCCTGTATGGTTTAACAAACAGCCGCCTGGGTAAAAGCATTGATGCCATAGACGGGTTCAAAATAGCCGCCTTGTCGCCTTCGCACCGCGACCCGGCAAACATCGGTCTGGCAAAAGAATTTGCCAAAAAGAAAAATTGGGTGCAAGTGCTGCAATACACGCAAATTGGTAGAGACGCGATTAATCGCGTCTCTACCGAGGCATTGCAATTACAAGCCGTAGCCTGTCGCAAATCAGGCAAAAACAGGGAAGCGAATAACTGCCTCACACAAATAGAAAAAATACTGCCTTTGAATCATTACGCCCGTTTTGAAAAATACCTGCGTAGCGGCTCAGAGAAAGAGAAAAAGGAATTTTTGCGCTATATCCGCAATGAACAGCCCAATGAAACCTTCATGGAAATGGCAGGCTGGTACGAAAACATTGCCTGCAATGAAGAGGCATTGGCATTATACGATTTCGCGCTCGACTATCCCATAGCACTCTATCGTTCCGCCTACCTGCTGTATCAACAAGGCAACGAAAAATACAAAACAACATTGCAACGCGCCGAATCGCTTTCTACGGAGATGGTTTTCCCCTTCCGCACCGAAACCGTTCCGGCATTGGAATGGGCAGTCGCTCAATCAGACAATTGGGTAAACAAATACTATTTGGGCATCCTCTACGCCTTTTTGGAATCGGGTGTAGGGGCGTTGCGCGCAACGCCCCTACCGTCGTCCCCGTCGTCCCCGTTATTGGAACAATGCGGTAATTTGCCGGATGTATCGGCTTTCTACCTCACACGAGCACAATATCGTCAGGGTGGGAAGAAATTGGAAGACCTGTTGCGTGCAGAACAATTAGATAAATCATGGCGGGCAGGCATGGCATTGATTCGCTACTATCAAGAGGCGACACAATATGACAAGATGTATGAAAAATCAAAGGAATACACGGCTTTATTCCCGGAAAATTATGAATTGGGATTGAAATATGCCGCAGCTATGCTTTCCATGAAGCAATACCGTGAATGTACCAATTATCTGGCACACCTGAACGTTTTGCCTAATGAAGGAGCAGGCGAAGGGCGTCGCGTATATCGCGAAGCATGGCTGATGTGTGCTTTGCAGAATATCCAATCAGGCAACCATAATGCCGCCTTGTCGGATATTGAAAAGTCTAAACTGTGGCCCGAGAATTTGGGCGTAGGCAAGCCATACGATGCAGACATAGACCTGCGTATAGAAGACTATCTGACCGCGTATTGCAACGCAAAGATAAACGGAACGAAAGTGCCGGTATCAACTCTTACGCTTGAATCTATTCACAGAATGTTAAATAATCAATAAATAAAATGAAAAAGAAAAGAAAAAAGATGCTGTTGCATCCAATAAGATTAGTGGTGTGCTTCGCTTTTTTAACATCAAGCGTTTTTGCACAGAGTGTATCTACTGTTTTGCCCAAACGAGTGAAGGCGGAAGATTTTATCATTTTCCCGTATGGAAGTATGCCGATTGGAAATGTCGAGAGCGGCGTTTGGGGCGATTTCGCCGATGCGGACGGAATGATGAAAGATTTGTATGACTGCGGATACAACACCACCGGGTTTGTGGAGGCAAAATATGTCAAATATGCGCTTCCCTACAATCTCGCAGTGATTCTTTATAATCACCGTGTTAGGTCCTATTTCTATGATGAGTCCACTCCGGATGTTACTCCGAAAGAGGCAGAAGAAATCGTCCGGTCGGCTTTAAATGAAATTGAACCGGCGGAACTTCGCAAAACCGTTTATTCCATGTATCTCAGGGATGAACCGAATGCCTCACTGTTTCCGCGGCTGAAGGTATGGTCGGATGCCGTCAAATTCGGTTACCGGACAACAACATGGGCGTTGATGCGAAATGTCAATATGCAGATTCACGCTTTGGCGCCGGTGTACTGTACACTGAAAAGTGTAAACGTGTTTCATACCGGCAAAGTTCCGAGAAATGCCCAAGGAAAAGAATCCGCCGTTCATCTCAAATCCATTAACGACGAAGCGTTTCTCGTGGGCGAATTTGTTGCTCCCGATGGCAAGCCGTATTTGTTCGTGGTCAATAAAGACACTAAAAAATCGGTTAAGGTGGATGTCGCTTTCAAGAAGGAAGGCAAAATCATATATGTCAATCCGTTCGGTCACGGGATGCTTCCATTTGAGGGAGAACACAAATGGCTTGCTCCCGGCGCCGGTGTTTTACTGACAATAGAATAATAATTATTATTATGAAACGACATTATTTGAATTTACTTTTTCTGCTGCTAATTTGCCAAACGGCATTAGCCATAGAGCCGTATGCCCTCACTTGCGAGTATATAAATAACCCGCTCGGCATAGATAATTTCCGACCCGTTTTGGGTTGGAAGTTATCATCCGGCGAACAAAATCAAGTGCAAACAGCGTATGAAATACAGGTTGCCCTCTCGGAGAATGATTTAGCGCAAGGAAAAAATTTGGTTTGGAAAACCGGCAAAAAAGTTTCTTCGCAGAGTTTCAATATCCCGTACAACGGAAAGAAACTTCAATCGTTCACCCGATATTATTGGAAAGTACGTGTGTATGACCGGGAAGGCAAACCCGGCGAATGGAGTCCTCCCGCATCGTTTGAAACCGCTATGCTGAACGCTTCCGATTGGCAGGCAAAATGGATAAGTGACGGAAGTCTTGCGCCTCAACGAGAAGAAGATTTTTATAAGGACAATCCTGCTCCTGCGTTTCGCAAAACCTTTTTTGCCCAAAAGCAAATAAAACAAGCCCGTTTATACATCACCGGCTTGGGCTATTACGAAGCCACGCTCAACGGACAGCCTGTCGGCGACCGGAAATTAGACCCGGGTTGGACGAATTACAGCAAGGAAATTTTGTACAGCGTTTACGATATAACACCGCTGTTGCTTTCGGGCGAAAACGCTGTCGATGTCGTTTTGGGTAATGGCTGGTATAATCCGCTTCCGTTGAAAATGTGGGGGCGGCGGAATTTGCGCAATCATCTGACTGTCGGACAACCCTGTTTTATGGCTCAACTCCGGATTACCTGTACCGATGGCTCGCACGAGACCATTATCACGGACGAAAGTTGGCAAACCGCGCAAAGTCCCATTTTGCGTAACAATATCTATCTCGGTGAACATTATGATGCCCGCAAGGAATTGTCGGATTGGAAACCTGCCGTAAAAATAGCGCCTCCTGCCGGAAAATTGGCGGCACAGATGCAACCGCCTATCCGTATCACAAAAGTAATCAAACCGGTGCGCATGACCGAAGTTCGTCCCGGAACCTTTATTTTCGATATGGGACAGAACATGGCAGGCAATGTGCGCATCCAAGTGAAAGGCGAAAAAGGCACCACGATACATCTCCGCTACGGCGAAGATATTTATTCCGATGGAAGCCTCAATGTGATGACTTCGGTTGCCGGACAAATCAAAAATGTGTGGAATGACGGATGGAATAAGCCCGGACAACCACCCATCGCCTGGCAGGAAGACAGGTACACGTTGAAAGGCGAAGGCACGGAAACCTGGTCGCCGAGTTTCACCTTCCACGGATTCCGGTATGTGGAAATTACCGGTTTTCCCGGGCGTCCGACATTAGACACTGTTGAAGCCCTGCGAATGAACTCCGATTTGCAACGGGCGGGAACATTTGAATGTTCCAATCCGATGTTGAATAAATTGGATACGGTATTGGATAATACGTTTTTGAGTAATGTATTCAGCGTGCAATCCGACTGTCCGGCTCGCGAAAAATTCGGCTATGGAGGCGATATTGTCGCTACGGCACAAACTTTTTGCTATTTCTATGATATGAATAATTTTTATGGTAAAGCCTTGCGCGATTTAGCCCTCGACCAACGTCCGAGCGGTGGTTTTACGGAAACGGCACCCTTTATGGGTCATGACGATGAAGGATTGGGCGAAAACTCCGGTCCAATCGGATGGCAATTGGCATTCGCCTTTTTGCAAAAGGAACTCTATGATTTTTATGGTGATACGCGGACGATTCAGCAATCTTATCCTGCCCTGGTAAAACAAATAGAATTTCTTCGCTCCAAAGCGGAAAATAATATCATTGACCGTTGTATCAACGACCACGAAAGCCTTGAAGAACGCATTGCGCCTTTGTTTGCCACTGCGCATTATCATCATCATGTGATTTTGCTTGCAGAATTTGCACAATTGCTTAATAAAAAAGAGGATGCGAAAAAATATATCCAATTGGCAAACGAAATCAAACAAGCGTTTATCCAACGTTTTGTAACTTCCGGTACCGGCGAAGTGGGCAATCACACACAAGCCGCACAAGCATTCGGACTTTTTTACGATTTTCTTCCCGAAAATGAAAAAGAAAGCGCTTTCAAGTTCTTATTGCAGGAAATTGAAAAACTGGACGGACATATTGCGACCGGCATATTCGGCACGCCTTTAGTTTTAGATGCCCTCATAAAGCATAACCGCAACGATATTGCTTACGAGATGGTTACAAAAAAAGACTTTCCCGGATGGGGTCACATGCTTGCAAACGGCGCAACCACCTTGTGGGAAACATGGAAATATTCCGACAACGTGTATTCGCAAAATCATCCGATGTTCGGCAGTGTGGGCGAATGGTTATACCGCAGTATTTTGGGCATCAACTCCGCGGCTCCCGCTTTCCGCAAAATCATTCTGAAACCGCAGCCTGCCGGAGATTTGACTTGGGCGAAAGGCAGTTATGAATCCATGTACGGCACCATTTCGTCTTCCTGGAAAAAGGGAAACGGACGGTTTATATATGATGTATCCGTGCCGGTGGGCGTTACAGCGGAAGTTTGGGTGCCCTCGACAGATGCAAAAACCGGCTATATCATTTCGGAAACAGGGTCGGGGAAATATCATTTTGAAACAAATTTTAAATAATAATAAATAAAAAATTTTAAGTTATGAGTACAGCAACAACAAAAACATCCATGAGCAAAGTTTTTCCGGTAATTTTCGGATTTTTTATCATGGGCTTCGTCGATTTAATCGGCACGGCTATCAATTATGTGAAAGCCGATTTTTCATTAAACGATACGACAGCCAATCTGCTGTCGGTATCCTGTTTTCTGTGGTTTTTAATCCTAAGCATCCCAACCGGTTTTTTGATGAACCGCATCGGGCGTAAAAACACAGTCTTAGTCAGTTTCCTGTTCACATTTGCAGGATTGGCAATCCCTTTTGTCGCTTATAGTTTTACTTTTGTACTGATTGCTTTTGCCTTAATCGGCATCGGCAACACACTTATTCAGGTAGCTTTAAATCCATTGGTAACAAATGTGGTGGCAAAAGAAAAACAAACGGGCATGCTCACCATCGGGCAATTTGTAAAGGCAATCGCCTCGTGTTTAGGACCCATCGTAGCCTCGTGGCTTGCCGGCACAACGCTCGGATGGATTTATGTGTTTCCCGTTTTTGCCTTGGTCTCGGTCATCGCCGCTACCTGGTTGTGGATTACCCGCATTGATGAAGGGACGGAAAAAAGCAGCGAAGTATCGTTCGGCGCCACTCTGTCCTTGTTGAAAAATCCGAAAATCCTGATGTTCTTTATTGGTATTTTGGTATTGGTAGGTGCCGATGTTGGCTTGAATACCACCTTGCCTAAATATTTGGAAGAGCGTTGCAATTTGCCCCTTGAAAAAGCCGATTTGCTAAAGAGTATTTATTTCATTGTTCGCACTGTCGGCGCTTTTGTCGGCGGAATTTTGTTGATGAAAGTTTCTGAAAAATCGTTTTATAAATACAGCGCATTGCTGGCTTTCGTTGGCATTGTGTGCATGTTGTTCGGCAATTCGTTGTGGAGCATTATGGCTTGTGTGGTCGTATTCGGATTGGGTTATGCCAACTTGTTTGCGATTATTTTCTCGCTTGCCTTGAAAACATTGCCCGCAAAGGCAAATGAAATATCTTCGTTGCTGATAGTGGGTGTTTCCGGTGGTGCAATCGCTCTTTTATTAGGCGGCGTATCCGACTTTTTCCATTCGCAATGGGCGGCAATGGCGATTTTGGCGGTGATTTGGGTTTATATTGTTTGGTTGATTAAACCGATTAATTCTAAAAATAATTAAAAATGAAAACGTATTCTTGTATTCTATTGATAACCTGCTTGATGGCTTGTTCATGCAGAGAAGTAGCGAAAAAATCGCAATTAACGGATTTTGTTGACCCCTTTGTAGGAACGGCTTATGTAGGACACACGCATCCTTCAGCCTCGCTGCCGTTCTCGATGGTTCAGGTGGGACCTGACACAGACACCGAAGGGTGGGAACATTGCGCCGGATACCGCGACACCGACCGCTCGGTGATGGGTTTCTCGCACACACACCTCAGCGGCACGGGAGCGGCTGAAATGGGGGATATTATGATTATGCCCGTTACAGGCGACATCCGGTTTGATGCCGGAACGCTCGAAAACCCGGATGCCGGATACCGTTCGCGCTTCAGTCAGGACAACGAAGTTGCCACGCCCGGATATTACAGGACAGTGCTTGACGATTACGGCATTACAGCGGAAATGACGCTGACTCCCCGTGTCGGTTTTCATCAATACACTTTTCCTGCCGCCGCTCAAGCCGGTGTGCTATTAGACATGGAGCATGGCATAGAAGACAAAAACTATGCAAGTGCTATCAGGGCTATTGACGATTCAACCATTGTGGGTTTCCGCAAATCCAACGGTTTTACGCGCGACCACGGCTATTATTTTGCAGCCCGTTTCTCAAAACCTCTTGGGAAAACCACCGTTTGGAAAGACGGCGCTGTTTCCGAGAGCCGCACGGTGGAAGGTGTGGACACGAAAATGCACATTGCTTTTGCCACCTCTGCCAACGAAGCGGTTAAGGTGAAGGTTGCCCTTTCGACAACCGGAGAAGATGGTGCTTTGAAAAACCTCGAAGCCGAACTTCCCGGCTGGGACTTTGCCGCAGTGAAAGCAGAGGCAAATAACATCTGGAACAGGTACCTTTCTAAAATCACAGTCAACGCAATTGATGACGACCAAAAGAAATCGTACTACACAAGCATGTACCATGCCCTGCTGATGCCCAACTTAGTAACCGACACGGACGGAAAATACTACGGCTGGGACAAGAAAGTCCACCAAAGCACGTCCGGCGACATGTACACCAATTTCTCGCTGTGGGATACCTACCGCGCGCTGCACCCTTTCCTGAGCATGATGTACCCGGAAATCAACAGCCAATTGATAAAATCCATGCTCGAAAGGCACCGTCAGGTGGGGCTGTTGCCTACCAATGAATACGGACTGTGCGAAACATGGTGCATGATTGGCAACCACGCTATTCCTGTGATTGTGGATGCCTACCTGAAAGGCGACAAGTCTTTTGACATCGCATTGGCGTATGAAGCCATCAAACATGCGCAAACAGCAGAGCATACGAAAGCAGACTGGGGCAATTACGACCGATACGGCTATTTCCCGTTCGACAAGAGTTCGGTAGAATCGGTGTCCCGCACGCTCGAATCGGGCTATGATGACTATTGTGTGGCGTTGATGGCTAAATCGCTGGGCAAAGAGGACGATTACAAGTTCTTCATGAATCGCGCCGGCTTCTACAAAAACCTGTACGACCCGTCCATCATGCTGGTACGTGGCAGGGACTCTAAAGGCAACTGGCGCACACCTTTCCACTCGTTTGCCCTGACCAGTGAATCGGAAGGCGGCGACTACACCGAAGGCAACGCATGGCAGTGGACATGGCACATTCAACACGATGTGCCGGGCTTAATCAGCCTCTTCGGTTCCAAAGAGGAGTTTGTAACAAAATTGGATTCCCTGTTTTTCGTTGATGTGAAGGAATTGCCCGGTATCGTGGAAGTGCCTGACGTTACCGGCTTGGTCGGTTTGTATGCACAGGGCAACGAACCAAGCCACCATATTGCCTATATCTACCGCTACGCCGACCGTCCCGACAGAACGGCAGACATTATCCGCACCGTTTTTGACAAATACTACCTGCCCACGCGCGACGGGTTGTGCGGCAACGACGATTGCGGACAAATGTCGGCATGGTACCTCTTTTCGGCGATGGGCTTCTACCCTGTTGACCCCGCTTCGCAGGAATACGTGCTCGGTGCGCCGCAGGTAAACAGCGTTTCGCTGACCTTGCCTAACGGAAAGGTCTTTGAAGTAAAAGCCACCGGCTTGTCAAAAGCAAACAAATACGTCAAAACCGTCAAATTAAACGGACAGCCCGTTACAACACCAACCATCCGCTACGACGATATCAGGAACGGCGGATTGCTGGAGTTTGAAATGACGGATAAGACCGGAGTATAAATAAAAATATAATGTATATGAAAAGAATAAAAGCAATTGGACTTGCATTGATAGCAATCGGATTGGCTTCATGCACCAACAGCCGGAAAGCCGGTTATTACATTACGGATTTTGGCGCAGTGGGCGACAGTGTGACCCTCTGCACGGACGCTATTAATAAAGCCATTGCCACCTGTTCGGAAAAGGGGGGCGGCAGGGTGGTCGTTCCTACCGGGAAGTTTAAAAGCGGCACCATACAGATGAAGAGTAATGTGGAATTACATTTGGAAGCCGGCGCGACCTTAACGGCAAGCACTAATCATGCTGATTTCCCCAGACAGGCTCAGCCTGCCTACCGTTCACAAAAGGACCCGGGAGGCTGGTTTGCTCTCATTTATGCCGAAAATGAATCCAATATCGCCATCACCGGACAGGGGACGATTGACGGCAACGGACGTCTCCAAAAGCCGCATCCGGTGGAGGGAGCCGGAGATAATGAGGGTGATAAAGACGCCCGACCGAGGAACATCCTGTTTATTTCGTGTAACCATATTCGGATTGAAGGGATTAAAATGCGCAATTCAGGCATCTGGAATCAGCATTATCTGGATTGTGAGGATGTTCTCATCGACCGGGTAGAAGTCTATAACCACTCCAACCGTAACAATGACGCGCTGGATTTTGACGGTTGCCGGAGAGCGATTCTTTCCAACTCCATTTTCGATACGGACGACGATGGCATCACGCTGAAAAGCACCGGTAAAGCAGCCTGCGAAGACATTGTGATTACGAACTGTATTATATCCAGTTTCAGCAATGCCATCAAAGCCGGAACGGAGTCCACCGGCGGATTCCGTAACATCACCATCAGTAATTGCGTTATCCGACCCAGCCGCTTGCCGTCCATGATAACGACTGACACCTATCTGAAAGGAATTACCGGAATTTCGCTGGAAATTGTGGACGGAGGAGTCATGGAAGGCGTGTCGGTGGACAATGTGGTCATCGAAGAAACAGAAGCTCCTCTGTACATCAGGTTGGGCAACCGGGCGCGTAAACATACGGATTCGGCACCGGCTCCCCCGATGGGACAGATGCGGAATATCCGTATCAGCAACGTAACGGCATACAATACGGGGAATTTTTCAAGTTCCATCTCTTCCATACCCGGCAGTTATATTGAAAATGTCATATTGGATAATATCCAGTTATTCAACACCGGCGGATTAACTGCCGGCGACTATATCGCCTCGCATACGGAGGTGGTGGAAGACGAAAAGGGGTATCCTCAGCCTACTGTCTGGAAAAATCTCCCTTCGTCGGTGTTGTTTATCCGCCATGTAAAAAATATTTCGGTCAGCAATTTAATCTTTGGAAGTAAGAATCCCGACCCTCGTATTCCCGTGATAGCTTCCGATGTGAAGAACCTCCGGATTAAGAACAGCACTTTTTCCGGACATTCAACATCGGCAGGGTTCGCCTTATTAGACCGAGTGGAAGGACATGACATAGAAAAACCTTCCGGGTGGAACAAAGCAATTCTTATTCAGAAATAATTCGTTGAAATAATAAACAATTAAAAATAATAAACAACATGAGAAAGATTTTTTTGATAGTAAGCGTTTTTGTATTGCAACACATTAGCGCTGCACCTGAAACCGCATCTTTGCCTTTTTATTACTATGAGCCAACGCATAGTTATTACCTTGATTCCGAAGCAGGCAACGATGAGGCTACGGGCGAGTCGCCGGAGCAGGCATGGAAGACAATTGCACGGCTTGGCAGGAATAATCAGAGTGCCGGAACAACCGTCTTTTTCAAACGGGGCGGATTGTGGCGCGAAACGCTTTATCCCTGCAATGGCGTCGTCTATGATGCCTACGGAACGGGCAAAAAACCGATTCTGCAACTTTCCGTAAGCCGCAACCAAAGCACCGATTGGAAGCCGCTGGGGGGAAATGTTTGGGAAACAACGTCCGATAAACTTGCAGAGATGAATGATGTGGGCAATATTATTTTCGACCACGGTAAAAAGGTCGGATTTAAACGTTGGGAGCCGAACGAGTTGGCGGAAAATTTTGATTTTTGGTTTGACAGGACAACCAAGCGGGTATTGCTGTATTATGAACAAAATCCGGCACAAAGTTTCGCCTCCATTGAATTGGTGGTGCGGGGTGATAATGCGATAGGCGCTATTATCCATACGGATATAAACAAAGTGATTATCCGCAACCTGTGTATTCGTTACAGTTCTTATGGAATAAACGGTGACCACGCCAAAGACGTTTTGGTGGAAGATTGCGATTTTTCCTATATCGGTGGAACATGGATGGGAGCAAATTATTCCCCCAACAATGTACGCTCCGGCAACGGTATTGAATGGTGGGATTCGGCAAGCGATTATACAGTACAGCGATGCCGTTTTTCGGAAATCTATGACGTGGCACTTTCTCCTCAGGGCTATGCAAATGCAGGCGCGTTTAGGAACATTATCATCCGTGACTGTATGATATGGAATTGTGAGCAGGCGTTCGAGTATTGGCGTAAGGGTAGCGGCGCTCCAACCGAAAATGTGGTATTTGAACATAATACCTGTGTGGATGCAGGATATGGCTGGGCGCATAAACAACAGCTTTATCAGGGAGTGGATAATGCATGCCATTTCTTGAGTTACAACGTTTCACTTGCCGACAAAGTGGATATCACGCTTCGAAACAACATTTTCTGCAAATCTGCAAATCACGGCATCCGGATGTTCGTAGATTGGCGGACGGGCGTCAAGCTCTACAATAATCTCTGGTATCAGCCGCCCGGCGAAAATTTTCTCTTTTTTGAAGATGGAGATAAATACAAAACAGAACAGTTTAATACTTACCTGAGCGAATTTGGTATCGAAACGAACAGTATCATGGCTGAACCTGAATTTGTTAATCCCGCTAACCGAGATTACCGGCTTGCACCCAACAGCCCGGGCTTAAACGCCGCAGCCGATGGCGGCATGGTGGGCGCAAGATATCCGTTTCGAAATTAAGTAACAAAAAGAAACAAATTAATCACATGAAAACTATTTCACGAAGAGAAGCATTGAAATTATCCGGCATTGGCATTCTGGGTGCGGCAGCCATGCCGCTGAGTGCCAATGTCGGCAATACCGCCGGTAAAAAAGTGGTGGTGGTAGGCGCGCATCCCGATGACCCCGAAACAGGCTGCGGAGGAACAATGATTCTGTACGCAGCCGCCGGTTATGAAGTTGTTTCGGCATACCTGACACGCGGGGAAGCCGGAATAAGAGGGAAAAGTTATGACGAAGCAGCCGCGATTCGCACGCAGGAGGCCATGAATGCCTGCAAAATCATGAATGCACGCCCGGCATTCATCGGGCAGATAGACGGCAACTGCGAAATAACTCCGCAACGTTATACCGAGATGTACGACTTTCTGAAGAAAGAATCGCCTGACATTGTGATTACCCATTGGCCCATCGACAGGCATCGCGACCATCGCATTTGTTCGGTGTTAGTATATGACGCATGGATTAAATTGGCGCGAAGTTTTGAACTCTACTATTTCGAGGTGGAATCGGGCGAACAAACGCAAAATTTTGCGCCTACGGATTTTGTCGATATTAGTGCGGTTGCAGAAAAGAAGCACGCTGCCTGCTTTGCCCATGTCAGTCAAAACATAGAGAAAGTGTATGCAGAATACCACACCCACATGGAAAAATTCAGAGGCATGCAAGCCAATTGCCAATTTGCAGAGGGTTTTGTGAAACATCATCAGTCGTTAATGAGCATTTGTCGCAGTTAGAACTTGAATCCACCAAGCGTTCTTTGACATATTGTTTACACGATTAATAAATTGAGAATTGAGAGTTGAGAATTGAGAATGAAAAAATAATTCTCAATTCTCAACTCTCAACTCTCAATTAAATTGTTTATCTTTGTGGCATTACAGAACATTTAAAAAATCAAAAGTTATGACAGATCAAGAAAGACAGGAACTTCTTCAGTAAAATGGAGGATTTTTTAAAAAGAATGGACGATGATAAAGAATTGGGAAAAAATCTGCTTATAGAAGCCGGTATTTATGATAAAGAAGGTAGATTTACCGAACCTTATAAAAATTTACCTTTGTATTTTTCTCAAATTTAAGAGGGAGTCTAATAAACGATATAGAAAAAATAATTCTCCATTCATTAATCGTGTAAATAATATCAAAAGGTTTACACGCTTTTTTTATTATGTAAGATGAAATGAGTAATTAAATTTTTGTACAATTAAAATATATTTTATGAAAGCACGTAGTTTATTATTTTTCTGTTTAGGGCTGTTATCTACAGCCATTGTGTCAGCACAACCGGCAGAACGGTTGGTGAAAGTCCATATTGCTCCGGAACATGCCGATTGGCAGTATAAACCGGGTGAAAAAGTAAAGTTTAATGTCTCTGTTACTAAGAACGACATTCAGTTGAAGGACGTTGAAATCCGTTATGAAGTCTCGGAAGACATGATGCCGCCCCTCAAAAAAGAATCCCTTGTTTTGAAAGACGGGAAAGCGGTTATTGATGCAGGGACGATTAAAACGCCGGGTTTTCTCCGTTGCCTGCTATATGCCAAATACGAAGGAAAAGAGTATGAAGGCATAGCGACCGCCGGGTTTGAGCCTGGGAAGATACAGCCTACCATTGGTTTGCCTGCCGATTTTCCCGGTTTCTGGGACAAAGCCAAAGCGGATGCAGCCAAGATTCCTTTGGATGCAAGGGTAACACTGTTGCCGGAACGTTGTACGGAAAAGGTGGATGTTTACCATGTAAACCTGCAAAATTACAGCTACGGAACACGCCTCTACGGGATATTGTGCGTTCCGAAAGCCCGGAAAAAATATCCTGCCGTATTGAAAGTGCCCGGTGCAGGCATACGTTCTTACTACGGAGATGTAAATAGTGCGGAAAAAGGCGTCATCACTTTTGAAATCGGTATCCATGGCATTCCGGTCAATCTTGCAGGAGATGTTTACACGAATCTGAATAATGGAGCTTTGAAAGGATATTACACCGATAAACTGGAAGATAAAGACCAATATTATTACAAACGGGTATATCTCGGATGTGTACGCGCTATTGATTTCATCTACAGTCTCCCGGAATTTGACGGTACAAATCTGGCTGTCTGCGGAGGAAGCCAGGGAGGCGCCTTGTCCATCGTTACCGCTGCCTTGGATTCACGGGTTAAATGTCTGGCTGCTTTTTATCCTGCGCTATGTGACGTAAGCGGTTATTTATACGGACGTGCCGGCGGTTGGCCTCACATGTTCCGTAATACCGACAAAAAAGACCCGCTGACTGCCATCCGCTTGGCAACCGCTCAATATTACGATGTGGTTAATTTTGCCAGACAGATCAAAGTTCCCGGATTCTATTCTTTCGGATTCAACGACATGGTTTGTCCTCCTACTTCCACCTATTCTGCCTACAATGTGGTTAACGCCCCTAAAACGCTTCTTTTAGTGGAGGAAACTGCCCACTGGACTTATCCGGAACAATGGGAGAAAGCTTGGGACTGGATGTTGGGACAGTTGAAGTAAAAAAACAAATTAATCACATGAAAAAACAAATTATCATTAGCCTCTTGTTTGTAGTATCCATCAGTTTGCAGGCGCAATCCCCTTTCGGCATTCACGCCCATATCAATGGAGGCGAGTTTCGCCAAATGCCGCAAAACATTGAGTTGATGCAACAAGCCGACATCCGTTGGGTGCGTGTCGATTTTAACAGTCATTTCGACCGCACCGACCGGATAGTGGAAGAGACCGGAAAACACAACCTTCAGATAATGGGTGTTTTGTCGGGTGGAGTATCGTGGGCAAATCCTCACCTGCGTTTGGATGAATGGACGGATTTCATCGAAAAAATCGTTATGCGATACAAAGACAAAGTGCGTCATTGGGAAGTATGGAACGAGCAGAACTTGTTTTGGATAAATCCCGACGGCGCGGATTATGCCGCGCTGCTCAAAGCAACCTACAAGAAAATCAAAGAGATAGACCCCGAGTTAACTGTTCTTTACGGCGGTACATCCGGCATTCCAATGTCGTTCATCGAAAAATCATTTGCCGCAGGCGCAGCCGATTGCTTCGACGGCTTGAATATTCATCCCTATCGAGGCAGAATGAATGATATGCAACAAGCCGTGCAGTATGAGAAAGATTTGGAAAATCTTCGCGCTTTGATGGACAAATACAATGTAAAATCAAAAAGGCTGTGGATTACCGAAATGGGTTATTCTACCGTTACCACTCTCAATCCTGCAACAAAAGATTTGTTTCGTGAAACGGTAAAGAAAAAATTGAAAGGCAAAGAAGGTAAAATAGCCATATTGTATGACGATGATTATCCGACAGGCAATACTTTGTCGCTTAACGAGGTACAATCTTTGATTAAAGATGATTTTCAAACGAGCGTTCCTCATAAATCTGACTTGGCGACTACCGACCTCACGCAGTTTAACGTCCTGCTTTTTCCATTATGGGAAAACTATCCGGTACAACTATTTGAGGAATTTATTCCGCCTATTTTCAACTATATGCTCCGGGGAGGAAACGTATGTTTTTACGGCAATGAGGCGGTTACCGAATCCGACCAGGCGTTGTACCTTTCTCAATCCATCTTGTTATCGTTGCGTTTCGGTATTGAACGTTTTTTCTGCTATGAACTGCAATCGCCCGAAGACAATCCTTTCGAACGGGAAGACCATTTCGGACTGACACATAAAGATTTAACCCCTAAACCGGCTTATTATGCCTATTCCGCTTTATGCAAACTTTTTCCGGAAGGCTCGGTTATTGATACTTCGGTGGAATGGAAACAAAAAGATGTTTGCGTAATCAGTTGGACGCAAAAGAATGGCGCTCGTGTTTGGGCGCTTTGGTCGCCGGATGCAAACAAACAGGTTACGGTGAAAATAGGAAAAGGCTTTCAGTATGCCGTTAATGAGTTGGGAGAAAAGTTGCCGGTTGCAAAAAAATCCCGAACGTTGCCTATCGGGCAAGGGATTACATATCTTGTGGGAGCAAAAATGCTGGAAGTTCGTTAGTGGCTTGGAATGGCTTATCTCACCACGACACTATTTTCCCGCTGTTCTTGTTTATTGCAGTATGCGCTATGCCAGTGTTTTGGCAAGAATCGGTCTGCCGCGGATTCAAGAAGCATGTTTTTATTATTGGCAAAATCGGATGAAAAATTTTCATCCGGAGAAAGAGGGATTTGTACCCTTGGTCATCACTTCCGGAACGCTGGAAGCAGGGAACTTTAAGTTGCCGGTTTTTGACGAACAAAAGAATCACAGTTTAGACTATGTTCCCAGTTCCAACTGATTTTTCACCAACGTGTAATAGGCTCCTTGAACTCGCGGATGTTGGCTGTTTCGACGGCGTGAAGCAATTTCTTCTTGTCGATGTCTTCCTGATTATTTCGGCACAAACTGAGCCACCCATTTCGGCAAATTGAGCCACTGCTTTCGGCTGCATCATATATAAATTTACCATTATTTTCATTTCAACTTAAACCTCACACTCAGCAAAAAACTTCTTGGCCGCAGATTGTACCTGTAAAAGTACGTACTTAAATCCGTGTAGGAAGCCGAAACATATTCTCTGACATTGAACAGGTTGTTACATTCCAGTTCCCATTCCGCCGGTCCGTTTTTATACCGCATCCTGGTATCGAAAAAAGTAATGTTCCTGTTATCCACCGCACTGTTGTAACGGTAATCTCCGCTTACATTTATACTGATCCTTCTGGCCGGATTCAGCCAAACGCTTGCCGTATGATTCTGACTGCGGATGGACGGGAACCGTTCGGGTAAATCTTTGGAAAAACTCCGGCTTTGCGACCAGCCCATATTATAATTCAAATTTAAAAACGAAGAGGGTGTCATATCTATGGATGCGCCTGCCCGATAACTTTCCGAGCCGTATTTCAGAATGTTGTCCTGGATTAAGTGCTCTCCTGCGCTTTCGTTATATCCGCCTGAAACACGAAGGGTAGTCCGCCAGAAACTGAAGCCTTTGCTGCCATCAAAGCCGATTCCATAGTTCTCCGATTCCGTTGGCTGGTCGATGGTTGTCTTCACTTGCATGATACCTTTATAATCAAAACCGTAGAGCAGGTTCTTCCATGACTTTCCGTAATTGACGCCAATGTTGAAAAAGACAGCCCGGAAGGCATCGCGGTACTGGAGTGAGGCGCTTGCTCCTCCCGAACGGGGCTCAAACAGGCGGTCAACCGTATTGCGAAGCAGGCTGAGATAGGAGTGCATGATGTAACCGGTGTAGGCATCGTCCATGTTTCCATAGTTTTTCCGGAAACTGCCTCCGGTAGAAACAGTCAGATCGTGTGTCAGGTCGTAGGAAGTCGTAAGGGACGGATTGATTATCCACCGGTTGTATGCGGTAAATTTGTCCGGAATCCGGTCGTTCTGCGTCAGGGTGTAGTTAATAACAGGGATTGCGAGGCTGGCTTTGAATTTTCCGTTATTAGTAAAGGTATAGTTCTGATTTACCCCTATCTGATAGGTATTATACCAAAGATCATTTTTCAGGGAATCGGCAGCAGGGACATACCTGCCGAGGGTATCCGTCCCGGTTAACCGGGTATCCATTCCCCGCACATCGACACTTCCCCAGAATCCGTAGTCCATATTGATATTTTTTATCTTCAGTCCATACGAAGTCTTGATTTGAGCAGAAAAATCATCCGAAATCACGGTCTGTTCCAAAGAAGCTATATGGCTGTTCCCGAAGAAACCAGCCGGAGTAACCGTCAGGTGGTGGGGACGGTGGCTGTAAGTCGTAGAGAAAAAAATCCGGTAGCTTTTATTCCCGATATTTTTAATCATTTCCAAGTTATTACCCACAGAAAGAGAGGGCCTGTACAAATACTGCGACATGGTTTCGTCCATATCGCCTACATTGCTCCGTGTAATGCCCGTTCCCCGGTCGCTGTTCCAGCCTTGTTTGATATTCAACAAGTTATTGAAGTATTTATCTTTGACATTGGAATTAAGCTTAAGAGCCAACTCCAAGCTGTTGGTCTTTGTCCGGCTTTCGACATCTTCTTCTATCCGGACGGAAGTGTTGCCCGGGAGAAACTGCTCGGAAAGCGAGTAGCCTTCCTTTTCCTGCTGCTCATTGTAATAAACAGCGTTGACCGTCAATTCTTTATCTTTATCTTTCCCGATTTTTAACAAATGGTTCTCCGTGACGCTATGGGTTATATTGTCGAGGTAGCGCTTCTTATTCACCGGTGGAGTAGAAGGCATGGCTATGGACAACAAGCTGATATCGATTGGGCTTACATAGTCGTAGTCATAATGCGCCTGGATTTCCGTATTGATATCCCGTCCGGCATTATTGCCTTTATAAGTACCCATATTTTGTTTTCCGGCGGTAAAATACATCGACACCAGTTCGGCATTCCATATCACAGGCTCGTAGCCTGCTCCGGCTAAGGCGGTCAAGATCAACTTTCCCTTGGCGCTGTTCTTCAGTTTGAGGTTGATTGCAGCGGATTCGGAAAAGGCTTTGCCTGCCAGCGCTTTAATAGGCTGGTGATTTTCCAGTACCTGTACGGTAGCCACGTCTTTGGCTTCAACATTTTTGGTGGCAATGCCATAGCGCCCCTGCAAAAGATCTATGTCCTCAATGTAAAACTTGTTGATAGGTATTTTGTTATAGGAAATGGCTCCTGATTCATTCACCGTAATGCCGGGCAATTTCTTCAATACATCTTCGATGGTGCGGTCGTTTTTCCCGGTATAGGCACCCACCGAATAGTTGAGCGTATCACCGGTACGGCGGATGGGTGCGGCAGTGACGGTCACTTCTTTCAATTCCATGACTTTTTCCTCTATGCTGAAATCGACTTGACCGGGGCGGTTGGGCACAATCCGGCTGTGTTTCCCTGCCGAAACGCCGGAAGCAGTCAGCACGAGAGAGTCGGCTGTACCCTTGTAAGTAAGGCTGTATTTGCCTTCGCTGTCACTCATTGTAAATCCGGCAATCGTGTTGCTTCCTTTAGCCTGTACGGTGACGTTGACAATTAAAGATTCTCCTTGCTTGTTCTTAACCGTTCCGGTAAGAGTCGTTTGGGAGTAAACGAGCAAGGGGAAAAAGCAAAGCGGGAGAATACAGAGGAATCGTTGTTTCATTATAAAATTAATTAAATGTTGTAATTGGGTGACTGATCCAATCAGCCAAATAGTCCATATACTTATCCAAAAGGATTCCATCGATGATCATAATCCATTTCATTATTGTTCCACAAATCAAATAGATAGTCTATCATATTTCTGGCTATAACAAAATTCATATTTGCTCCTTTGGTAAATCGTCGTGTATTATATAACTCTCCATAACCGCAATATTCACATTGTAAGTTGCAATTACTTGTCACTTCAAACACGAGTTGCCTTAAATTAATCAAAGTTTTATGGGGGATAATCTCTGATAAACTAAATTGATAGTCACTGCTTTTATACAAATCCATAATTAGTACACTTTTTAAAAATTTTACTTTTACCCTAAACTACTTTCTTATTTGGATACCTATTCCAACTCCAAGGGATTATAGGGATATAATTTGGGGAAAGGACGAGCATTGTCCGGTTTTATATCTGTCAACCGGTAGTAATTTTCTTGAGCCGATTTCTTAAATTTCCACACTTTCATTCTGTCTGCCTTATTATATTGTTTGAGCGAGTTTAATAAGGTGATAGGATATTTTTGCTTGTGATTTTCTATCCCGACACATTCAAAAGTACATCGTTTATCCTTGTCATACACTTTGAGAATCAAACCGGGTAATCCTCCAAATTTCCACGGTCCGTTGTTTACGGGAATGTCACTGGAAAACCATGCCGTATAATCCCGGCCTCTAAACTTACAGGTCGCTTTCTGGCACAAATAGCCGGCAACAGTCAGTGTGTCGTCACTTATTTCCCAATCCTGAAGGGGGATGCTTTCCGTATATTGAGAATTATTATAATAATCCAACCCATCAGGCATCCGCGCATATTCCGTCAGCTTGTTGGTTGATAAATCTTTGAAATATTCGGAAAACAAATATTCAGACCAGCCTTGGTACTTACCATCAAACTCCATTACCTGAAATACATTACCACCTAAGACCATGTTTGTATTGTTTTTAGCGTTATCTTCCATTACACCGTATGTTGCCGCAGAGTCCTTACTAAAAACAAAAAGGCTGTAATATTTTGAGTGTTGAGCGCCGATTTCCAAACGCTGTAAATCATCATAAGTTTCCGGATTTTTGATATCGACGGCATTTAATGCGTACAGTATCCGGAAAAATCCCGAGTCGATTGCTGTTGTTTTCGAAATATCCCTGCAAGTAGGAGGCATGGGATTTATGTATTCCAAGTCGCAATCATAAGGCGTGTCAATATTTTTATTTTTTTTTGCTGAGTCTGTTTGTGCATGGCTCATTGTTATCGAAAAAGCAAAAAATAAAATGATATATAATTTTTGTTCCATAATGCAATTAGATAAAATTTTCAGTCATTTACTTACACAATTCGGTATAATTAAAAGAGGAACAACCTGCCATTTAACAAAAGAATCAAGCTGTTCCTTTTTCTAAAGAAATCAAATACTATATGTTGCACTCCTCAAAGCTTCTCCATTACACATACATGCTGGATTAGCTGTGCCCGTACCAGTGATATTTCCGTTGTAATTAGCATTCATATTAGTAAAAGTTGAAGTATTTTCACTACATGATCCACATTTACATGCATTTCCGCCAAATATCAATTGTTGTTTTTTTTTATCCAATTGAATCTCATTCAATCTTAATAAATTAATTTTTTTTACTTTCATTCTATTTGTTTTGTTAAAATTAATATATAGAAATTGTTATATTCTCTCAAAGAAACAATTCATAATTCTATGTTATGGGTGTTTACTAACGAGAGAAACAATAGTAAACACCTAACTTGTCTAAATTATTTTTACACAATTTCCAAATGGAATATTTTTTAATGTAAAATGACATCTTCTTGCTAAAAGCTAACATATCAACTATTTTTTACAGTGTATTATTTTGCAATAGTTCGTTCAAAAGAGTAATAAATTACTGATTAACAGCAAAATAAGTTCTATCTTATTTGGTAGAAACCGCAGGAATTCGTACCTTTAAAGCATTGATTCACGGTCTAATGCTTTACAATATGACACCTGCGATTTATACTCCATACACCAAGATTGTTCTTGATGCGATAACAGATGCAAAGTTACAAATAAATAAATGCAAACGCAACTTTATGCGGTTGCTTTCGATGCCGGTTTTATCCACAAATCCGGCAAACATACACCCTGTACAGGTTACTTTTGGTCGGGCTGTGCCGGTAAAACACTTCGTGGATTGGAGGTATTGAGTCTTTCGCTTGTTGATGCCGATTCACGAATGAGTTTCCATTTGAAGGCTACTCAAACACCACCTGCAAATTGTTTGTCCGACCATGAGTTGTCCCTTCCCGACTGGTATGCGGCAGTAATTAAAAAAGACAACTTATCGTTTGTTGTTTTCCACGGATATAAATCAGGCGCCGATAGATGTCAGGGAACTCCCTTTTTTAATGAGAGATACGAAAGTGTTGTTTCACAATGCTTTACTTTTACAGCGATTTTTTGCCATGTTCGGCAATCCGCCGAACTCTCGAAAAAATCAGGAATATTTCAAGGAACTATTGAATCCGCCAATAGAGATGTAATTCAAAAGAGAATGAAACTATCCGGACAACGTTGGACGATTCAAGGGGCTAAACAAATGTTGAACCGAAGAACTTGTTACAAAAGTGATAAACAACAGGTAGTCGAAAAATTAATCATGGATTATAAGAAAGTGGCTTGAAATGGAATTTTGTCGTACACCCAAATAATGTTTGTTCGGGTGTTGTGTCAATTTTTTTTGTATTTTTGTGCATGAAAAAAGTTTGTTTTAGTCTTTGTTTTTAACACTACAAAAATACTAATTATTTTGCTGAAATACAAGAAAATAACAAACTATTTTCTTCTTTAGTGTGAATAATTCAGGTTAACAAAACAAATA